>JBDGSQ010000059.1:0-15027 GCA_042217455.1 Haloferacaceae archaeon
CGACTACGCCACCACCCAACACCACTACCACGACTACGCCACCACCCAACACCACTACCACGACTACGCCACCACCCAACACCACTACCACGACTACGCCACCACCCAACACCACCACTACCACGACCACCCCACCGCCCAACACCACCACTACCACGACCACCCCACCGCCCAACACCACCGCGACGATCACTACGACCACGACCACGACGACGCCCCCGACGACGGTGCCGACCGCCACGTCCTCCCCGACGACCCGACAGTCCGGGGGTGGCGGAGGGGGAGGGGGCGGCGGTGGTGGCGGCGGCGCCGCCGCCACGGGCCCGCGGTTCCAGGTCGTCTCTACCGACAGCGGCGCGACGGTCGTGCTCCGGGGGAGCGGCGTCGGCGACGTCGTCGACGCCCGGTTCGGCGACCGACTCGCCGGCGACGACCTCCGCGTCGACGAGATCTCGATCGACCTGCTCTTCGGCGTCTCGGACGGCCGGCTGCGGGTCACGACGCCCCGCGACGACGCGCCCCCCGACGTCCCCCCGCCACCGACCGACGCGACGGTCGGGTACTTCCGGACCGAGCGGCTCAACTTCCCGGGGTCGCACGTCAGGCGCGTCACCTTCCAGTTCACGGTCGATACGGACGCGCTCCCGGAGGGGACGGCGCCTGGGGACGTCGTCGTCTACCGGTATCACGGGGGGTCGTGGACGACGCTCGACCCACAGCACATGGGGAACGGGACCTACCGCGTCACCGCGCCCGGATTCTCGACGTACGCCGTCGGCGGGAAGCAGTCGCCGCCGCCGACCGGCGAGCCCTCGTTCGTCGTCTCCCCGTTCGAGCCCTCGAAGCGGACCGTCGCGCCCGACCAGCGGGTGGTCGTCGAGGGGACCGTGCGAAACGAGGGCACGGCGACCGGCTCGCACACGGTGAATCTCTCGGTCGACGGCCGAACCTGGCGCGCCACGTCGGTCACGCTCGACCCGAACGAGTCGGCGACCGTGCGGTTCGTCGTCACGTTCGACCGACCCGGAACGTACACCCTCTCGGTGGCCGGTGACGTGGTGGGCACCGTGAACGTGGTCGGGACCAGCGCGACGCCCGAACCGCCGCGGACCGAGATGTCGGAACTGGAGGGGGCGGGACTCCCGGTGCCCTCCATCCTGACGACGACGGTGCTGGCGCTCGCGCTCTCGGTCGTCGGCGTCTACTACCGGTACTACGTCGAGTGACCGGCGGCCGCACGACGTCCGCGTCGAGGCCGCGAGACGGATCGGCATCCGGGACTCGGGCCGTCGTCTCGATTCAGGCCGTACCCTTCGCCAGCCGTCGAACCCGGTTCGCCGCCCCCCGGAGCACCCCGACGCCCGGCGTCCCGTCCGCGACCCACACCGCGAGGGCGACGCCGGTGAGGGCGACGCCGAACCAGAGCAGCGGCGTGAGCTCGAGCGACAGGAAGAACTCGAGGATGCTCCGGTTGTGGTCCGGGAGCGGCGGGGTCAGCGGCCAGAGGAGGAAGGTCAGCGACCCGTACTCGCCGTGGACGATCGGGGCCAGCGAGTCTGCGGCGAGGTGGGAGGCGTAGCCGAGCGCGAACGCCCGGCCGCTCTCCGCGTGCCCCCGCGAGGAGAGCAGGGCGTAGATGGCGGCGACGACGAGGGCGGCGACGAAGACGGAGTGCGCGAGGCTCCGGCCCGAGGGGAGGAGCGCGAGCGTCCACGCGAGCGGTTTGTCCACGAGGTCTGGGAACTGCGTCCCGACGGCGAGCGCGAGAACCGGCAGTCCGTCCGGCGGTTCCGCCCGCGCCGTCCGACTGTAGAGCGAGTAGAGCAGGTAGCCGACGCCGGCGTGTCCCCACGGGAGCATCGTCCCGGCGTTCCACCGCGACGGGCAAAACGTTCTCGTCTCGGCGAGTTGCTCGCGCCCCCGTCCGACCGACGTGCGGTCGACAGTAGCAACTGTCGTGATTGACCTCCTCCCGCGCCTAAAGACGCGGGAATTCCACCACGGGATATCGGCCGTCAGGTAGGCGTGCGTATCGAACTCGGCGCCCCGGGTGCCGACAGGAAGGCTCGAAATCAGCTCACCGTCGCGGAAGACTCCGAATCGTTGGCGTCTTTCCATTCACCGACCCCGGCCGGGTCGAGATGAACGTGGACGTCTGAGACCGGTTCGATCTCCCGCACTCGCTGCCGGAGGTCCGTTTCGAGATCGTGCGCTTCCACCACGCTCAGGTTCCGGTCCACTTCAGCATGAACCTCTACCTCGATCACGTGTCCGGAATAGTATGCGACGAAATCGTGAATCCCGTGGACTGCTGGATGATCGCGGATGCGTTCCTTGATCTCCTCTCGCTCCGACTCGGGTGGTGCGCGATCCGCGAGGTATCGGACGTTCTCCAGGGAGATGTCTACACCCTGGTGGACGACGAGAAGGCTCACGACACCGCCGGCGATGGGGTCGAAGATCGGATAGCCGACGGCCATTCCAAGGACACCAACCAGAGCCGCACCCGTCGTGTAGATATCGTTGAGGCTGTCCGCAGCGAGCGCGCGCAGCCCCGGCGAGTCGAGGTCACGGTTCACTACCCTGGTGTACCAGTAGCAACCGTAGCGGTCCACGAGAGCGAACGCGAGCCCCACCACGAGGAGGACGTTGTATTCGGCAGTTGGGCCGGTCAGGAGCGAGTGCCCGGCGTCGTACAACAACTTGAGCCCGAGCAGGACGAGCACACCGCCGACGAAGAGTCCGGTGAGCGGTTCGAAGCGGTCGTGCCCGTGTGGGTGTGATTCGTCAGCGTCCTCGTACACGTACCGCCCCCAGATGAGGACGACAACACTGGCGAGCAGGTCCGCAACGGAGTGAGCGGCATCGGCAGTGAGCGCGAGGCTCCCGGATACAATTCCGAGGGCGCCCTCAACGACGATCTTGAGGACGTTAGAGACGACGTTCACCCCTGCAGTTTTGAGAAACGAGCCACGCGTCATTACGAGCCATCCATCACTCTATCTCCTTAAGAGACGTCATTAGCCGCGTTTAACGGAGTTTTAGATGGAATCTAAACCTTCCATCGTTGCCCACACCGAACAGTCCGGCATCTAACGACCTCGGCGTCGGGCCCGGTCGGTGTGTGAATCGTTCTACGACACTCACACTGTCCGTGGACTTCGGCCGAACCGGGGGCGAACGATAGCCCACGTTCAGTTCAGCTGGCGTTTGACTGGAGTCGGCCCGGGGTCCACCCGGAGTCCTCCCGCGGCCCGTCGGAGCGCTCGCCCGGCCCGTGAGCGGGGTACGGTTCTCCCCAGTCCGTCAGTCGAGCAACCGTCGCACGTGCGGCGCGTACTCGTCGGGGAGGTCGGCGGTCAGGGCGTCGACGTCCGTCTCGCCGTCGCGGTTGACGAGGTACGTACGGCCCGGAACGTCGCCGTAGACGCACTGGAAGTCGTAGACGAAGCCGAAGACGGTGGCGTCGTCGGGAATCTCGGCGGCGTCGCGGAGGAAGGCCACCTGCCGGTCGACGTTGTACTCGACGAGTCGGTTGACGACGGCCCCGTCGCCAGCGTCGGGGTCCACGTCCTCGCGCGCCAGTCCGTCCTCGACGACCGGAACGAGCGACTCGACCCACTTCTCGATGCCGGGGGCGTCGTCGACGACGCCGCCCGTGACCGCCCGGTACGCCGCCGTGACCGCGCCGCAGCCAGTGTGCCCGACGACGACGACGGTCCGCGTGCCGGTGTGCGCGACGGGGTAGAGCAGGTTCCCGCTGACGACGCGCTCGCCGTCGCGTTCGTCCCACGCCTGGTTGCCGATGTTGCTCGGGGTGAACAGCCACCCGGGTTCCTCGACGTCCCACATGCCCTCCTGAGAGACCCGCGAGTCCGAACAGCAGACCGAGACCACCGGCGGTCGCTGCTCGTCTCGTACCGCCTCGAAGTAGTCGTCCGGGAGGTCACTCGTGTGCCGGTCGTTGCCGGCGAGCAGATCGATGACGTCTGCCATGGTCGGAGCGGCGACTCGCTCGCACCTAAATGCATCCCTCCGGACCGACGCGTGGCGCTCCACGCCGACCAGTTGCGACGCCTCTCTCCACTGCGCCGCGAGCGTCCGCGCTCCCGAATTCGCCCGCGAGCACCGCTCTCTCGACTCACGCGCTGGGACACGCCACAGGGGCCTCCATTGATAGGGTGTACCATTTACCCCACCCCGGGAGAGGATTCGTACATGGCAGATGGTTATGATTACCTGTCGTGGGAGCAGCGGACGACGGAGAGCGCTCGGCTCCACGAGGAGGCCCTCGAAACCTTCCCGGGTGGCGTCTCGCACAACCTCCGGTACTTCCAGCCGCACCCGCTCTACCTCGACCGGGCCGAGGGCGCACGCGTCTGGGACGTCGACGGGAACGAGTACGTCGACTTCTGGATGAACCACATCACGAGCGTCCTCGGACACGCGCACCCGGACGTCGTCTCGGCCGTGCAGGAACAGGCGGCGCGCGGGCTCCACTACGGCGCGCCCAACGAGAAGGCGCTTCGCCTCGGCCGGAAGATACAGGAGCACGTCCCGTCGGCCGAGCGGGTCCGCTACTGCGCGTCCGGGACGGAGGCGACGATGTACGCGGTGCGACTCGCCCGCGCGTTCACGGGGCGAGACGACGTGCTGAAGGCCCGGGGCGGGTGGCACGGAGGGAGTACGGACCTGGCGGCGGCCGTCCACGCGCCGTTCGACGAACCGACGACGGCGGGACTCCCGTCCGGCGCCGAAGAACACGTCCTCGACTTCGGCGTGAACGACCGCGAGGAGGTGGAACGACTGTTCGACGAGCACGAGGGCGACGTCGCCTGCGTCATCGTCGAACCGATGCTGCTGGCCGGCGGCGGCGTCGAGGTCGAGCCGTCGTTCCTCGAGTTCCTCAGGGCGGAGACGGAACGGCGTGGCGCGCTCCTCGTCTTCGACGAGGTCGTCACGGGCTTTCGGGTCTCGCCCGGGACCTACCAGGAGCGGGTCGGCGTCACGCCGGACCTCACGACGCTCGGGAAGTTCCTCGGCGGCGGCCTCCCGGTCGGGGCGCTCGCCGGGCGGGCCGACCTGTTCGAGAACGCCCGCCCGGACGTCGACGTGCCGCCCGGCGAGCAGGTGCTCGCGGGCGGCGGGACCTTCACCGCGAACCCGATGACCGCGACGGCGGGACTCGAGAGCATCAGCGTTCTCGAGAACGAACCGGTCCACGCGGAGACGGAGTCTGCGGGCGAGCGCGTCCGAGAGCGCCTCCGGGAACTGTTCGCGGACCTCGGCGTCGAGGCGTCCGTCCTCGGGACGAGTTCGCTGTTCCTCCCGCACTTCGAGCCCGAGACGGCGCTCGACTCGGTCGGCGCCGTCGAGACGCGGACCAACCGGACCGCGCTGTTCGAGTTCCACAGGCGACTCGTCGACCGTGGCTACTACTTCCTGCCGGGGCACATGGGGTCGGTCTCCTACCAGACCTCGACCGAGGACCTCGACGGCATGCTCGCGGCGTCCCGTGACGTCGCCGAGGAACTCGTCGCGGAGGGAGTGCTATGAGCGACGGCGTCACGGCCGTCCAGTACGGCGTCGGTCCCATCGGCAGTCGAATCGTCTCGGTGGCGAACGCCCGCGGCATCGAGTTCGTCGGCGCCGTCGACGTCGACCCCGAGAAGGCGGGCCGCGATCTCGGCGACGTCGCCGGACTCGACGCCGCGCTCGGCGTGACGGTGACCGAGGACGCGGAGGCCGCGCTCGACGCGGACCCGGACGTCGTCTTTCACTCCACGGCCTCCTCCCTCGCGGCGGTCGAAGACCAGCTCGCCGAGGCGATGGCGGCCGGCGCGGACGTCGTCTCCACGACCGAGGAACTCTCGTACCCGTGGCGGGACAACGCGACTGTCGCCGAGTCCGTCGACGAGACGGCGCGGGAGGCCGGCGCGACGCTCCTCGGGACCGGCATCAACCCCGGATTCGCGATGGACACGCTCCCGGCGGTGCTCTCGACGCCGTGCCAGTCCGTCGACTTCGTCAGCGTGACACGCGTACAGGACGCCGGGACGCGCCGGAAACCGCTCCAGGAGAAGGTCGGCGCGGGGACCAGCCTCGAACGGTTCGAGTCGGAGGTCGCCCCCGACGCCGGTCACGTCGGCCTCCCCGAGTCGGTGGCCATGATCGCGGCGGGGATGGGCTGGGAGCTATCGGACGTCCGCGAGACCGTCGAACCCGTGGTGGCGAAGCGGCGCGTCCAGTCCGACTACGTCACCGTCGAACCCGGCGAGGTGGCCGGCATCCACCAGGTGGGACGCGGACTCGTCGACGGCGACCCGGTCCTCGAACTCGATCTGTCGATGTACGTCGGCGCGGAGAACCCCCGCGACGTGGTCGAACTGACGGGCGAGCCGGACCTGACCGTCAGCGTCGACGGCGGCTTCCACGGCGACGTCACCACGCCGGCCATCGTCGTCAACGCGGTCGAGCGCGTCCGCGAGGCCGAGCCGGGTCTGCAGACGATGCTCGACCTGGCGACGCCGCGGTACGGCGGCCGGTACTGACAGCGTCGTGGCCGGTAAATCGCGGCCGGTACCGACGCCGACGACGCCGTGAAGCCGCGAGGCGACCCGGACGCCCGGGTCACGGGCCGCCGGCTGACGGCGCGTGACGGCGTCGGTCGCTCACGGGCGCGACCCGAGCGTCGTCGCGAGCACCCGCTCGACGGCCTCGGTCTGCAGGTCGAGGCTCATGCTCGGCGGCACCGACCCGCCGCTCTCGGCTTCGCCGTCCGCGGCCCTCCGCGCGGCCATCGCCGGCGAGTACGGCAGGTGGACGAACCCCGAGCTGACGCCGAGGCCCTCGCGCTCGACGTACGCCCGGACCGTGTAGAGCGCGTGGTTGCAGAGGTGCGTCCCGGCGGTGTTCGAGAGGCGCGCCGGGATGCCGGCGTCGTTCAGGTCGGCGACGACAGCCGGAACCGGGAGCGTCGAGAAGTAGGCGTCCGGCCCGTCGCCGTCGATTCGCTCGTGGCGCGGCGTCGCGTCGTCGTTGTCGGGCACGCCCGCGTGGTCGTCGACGTTGACGCCGACGCGCTCGACGCTCACCGCCGAGCGCCCGCCCGCGAGGCCGGTCGAGACGACCACCACCGGGTCGTGTTCGTCGACGAGGGAGACGAGTTCGTCCCGCGTGCGGTCGAACGCCACCGGGACGACCCGCCCGACCACCTCGCGGTCCGCGACCGTCTCGCCGTCGAGACGCCGGGCGACCGCGGCGCTCGGGTTCGACTCGTGGTCCCCGAACGGTTCGTAGCCGGTGACGAGGACGGTCACCGCTCGCCCCCCGCGTCGCGCTGGCTCCCGTCGCCGCGTTCACCGGTCACGCTCCCGCCGTCGACGCCGCCTCCCGTCACCTTCCCGTCCGTCTCGTCGGCCGCTCTGGCGTCCGGGTCCCGGTCGGCCGGGTCGCCGAACCCGCCGCCGCCGGGAGTGCGGACGGTCACCCGCGTGCCGGCGTCGACGTCGACGGTGGTCTTCGCGGGCACGGGGTCGCCGTCGATCAGGTTCTGTCCGGTCCCGCCGTCGCCGCCGCCGGCGACGCCCGCGGGCGCGTGTCTGCGGCGCTCGGTCAGCAGCGACACCGTCGCGTCGCTCTCGACGACGAGGGTCCGCTCGAGTCCGAGGCCGCCGCGGAACTCCCCGTCGCCGCCGGTGTCGGGGCGGAAGCCGTAGCGGTCGACCCGCATCGGGTACTCGGACTCGAGCGACTCGATTGGGGTGTTGAGCGTGTTGGTCATGTTCACCTGCACGCCGTCCATCCCGTCCCTGTCGGGGCGCGCCCCCCCGCCGCCGGCGATGGTCTCGTAGTAGGTGAACTCGGGGTCCTGCCCGCCGACGATGAGGTTGTTCATCGTCCCCTGCCCCTGCGCAGTCACCCGGTCGGGGGCCGCCTCCGCGAGCGCCGCGAACACCACGTCCGTGACGCGCTGGCTCGTCTCGACGTTGCCGCCGACCACCGCCGCCGGCGGGTTCGGGTTCAGGAGCGACCCCTCGGGCGCGGTCACTGTCACGGGCTGGTAACAGCCGTCGTTCGGCGGAATCTCCGGGTCGGTCACGCAGCGCACGACGAAGTAGACGGCGCTCTTTGCCACCGCCAGCGGCGCGTTCAGGTTCCCCGCCACCTGCGGGGCCGTCCCCGAGAAGTCCACGCGCATCGCGGGACCGTCGACGGTCACCGTCACCTCGATTGGGACGTCGTCCTCGGTGACGCCGTCGCCCTCGAGGACGTCCCGCGCCCGGTAGGTCCCGTCGGGGAGCGTGTCCAGTTCGCGCTCGATTCGCTCGCGGGAGTACTCGACGATGCGGTCGAAGGCGTCGGCGAGCAGGTCCCGGCCGTGTTCGGCGAGCAGGTCCTCGATGCGGTCGGAGGCGCGCTCGTTGGCGGCGATCTGCGCGCGGATGTCGGCCCGGCGCTCGTCGGGGTTGCGGACGTTCGCCAGCACGAGCGACATCACGTCCTCGACGACGTCGCCGCCCGCGACGAGTCGCACCGGCGGCAGGCGGAGGCCCTCCTGATAGACCTCCGTCGCGCCCGCGGGCATGCTCCCGGGGGCCATCCCGCCGACGTCGGCGTGGTGCGCGCGCGAGACGCCGTAGCCGAAGATTTCGCCGCCCACCGAGACGGGCGAGACGAGCGTCACGTCCGGCAGGTGGGTGCCGCCCTCGAAGGGGTCGTTGAGGACGAAGACGTCGCCGGGTTCCGGGTCGAGGTCCCGGACCGCGTCGACGGCCTCGGGCATCGCGCCGAGGTGGACCGGGATGTGCTCCGCCTGCGCGACCATCCGCCCGTCGGCGTCGAACAGCGCGGTCGAGCAGTCCTGTCGCTCCTTGATGTTCGGGGAGTAGGCGCTCGTGATGAGCACCTGCCCCATCTCCTCTGCGATGCTCTCGAGCTGGTTTCTGAGTATCTCCAGCGTGACTGCGTCTATCTCGTCGGTCATCTGTCTCCCTCCTCGCCCGCGCCGGTTCCGTCTCCGGCGGCGTTCACACCGCCTGCGACGTCGCCCTCCGCGCCGTCTGCGACGAGCGCGACCGTCCCGTCTGCGAGCACGGTACCGGTCCACGACGGAGGGACGACGACCGTGCTCTCGGCCTGTTCGAGGACGGCCGGTCCGGGGACCGTCTCGCCGGCCGGGAGCGCCTCGCGGCCGTAGACCGGCGTCTCGCGGTACTCGCCGTCGAAGTGCGCCTCGCGGGTTCCGCGGTCCGGGTCGCCGGCGGCGGCGTAGCGCATCGCGGGCGGGTCGCGCGTCACCGCCGCCGTCGCCCGCAGAGTCACGAGTTCGACGGGTTCGTCCATCCGGTAGCCGTAGGTCCGGTCGTGGGCCTCGTGGAACCGCTCGACGACGTCCGGCACCGAGAGGGGGTCGTCGACGGGGACGGTCAGCTCGAAGCTCTGACCGTGGTAGCGGAGGTCGGCCGCCCGCTCGACGGCGGCGGCGTCCGGGTCGGTCACGTCCGAGAGCGCCTCCGCTTCGAGGTCTGCGAACGTCGCGTCGACGTCGTCGGGGTCCACCTCGGCCGCGAGGCTCCGGTGGGTCCGACTCGCGTCGTGTTTCTCGTCGGCCCCGAGGAGACCGAGCGCAGAGAGGACGCCGCAGGCCCGCGGGACGACCACCGTCTCGACGTCGAGCCCGTCGGCCAGCGCCGCCGCGTGCATCGGTCCCGCGCCGCCGAAGGCGACGAGCCCGAACCGCCGCGGGTCGTGGCCGCGCTCGACCGTCACCGCGCGGACGGCCCGGGTCATGTTCGCGTTGGCGACGCGATAGACCCCGCGGGCCGCCGCCTCCGCGTCGGCGAGGTCTGCCTCGTCGGCCAGTCGGTCGAGCGCCTCGTAGGCGGCCTCGGCGTCGAGCGAGAGTTCGCCTCCGAGGGCGGTGCTCTCGCCGATGTAGCCAAGGACGAGGTTGGCGTCGGTGACGGTCGGCTCCTCGCCGCCCTGCCCGTAACAGGCGGGACCGGGGTTCGCGCCGGCCGACCGCGGGCCGACCCTGAGCGCCCCGCCCTCGTCGACCCACGCGATGGACCCGCCGCCAGCGCCGACGGTGTTGACGTCGACCATCGGGACGTGGATGGGGTGGCCGCCGATGGCGGCGTCGGTCGTCCGCTCGACGTCGCCCTCCCGGACGAGACTCACGTCGCTTGAGGTCCCGCCCATGTCGAAGGTGACCAGTCCGGCGAGGTCCCGCTCCGTGACGGCGTCCGAGGCGGTGATGCCGGCGCCGACGACACCCGCCGCCGGTCCGGAGAGGGCCGTCGTCACCGCGTGCCGGCGGACCGTGTCCGCGTCGGCGACGCCGCCGTTCGACTGCATTATCTGCGGTTCGGGGACGCCGTAGTCGCCGACGCGGTCCGCGAGGCGGCCCACGTACGAGTCTATCTTCGGGGTCACGTAGGCGTCGGCGACGGTGGTCGAGGTGCGCTCGTACTCGCGGAACTCCGCGAGCACCTCGTGTGACGCAGAGACGGGCACGTCGAGTCGCTCCCGGAGGAGTGCTGCGGCCCGGCGCTCGTTCTCCGGGTGGGCGTAGGAGTGCAGGAAGGAGACGGCGACGGCGTCCACGTCGGCCCCGATGATTTCGTCTGCGACGCGCTCGACGGCCTCCTCGTCGAGGGGGGTTTCGACGCCGCCTGCCAGCGCGCGCTCCGGGACCTCGAACCGGCGGCGACGAGGCACCAGCGGCGGCGTCTTCTCGGCCTCGAGGTCGTAGAGCGAGGGGCGGTTCTGTCGGCCGATCTCGAGGACGTCGCGGAAGCCCTCGGTCGTGACCAGCGCCGTCTTCGCGCCGTCGCGTTCGAGCAGCGCGTTCACCGACACGGTCATCGCGTGGGTGAACTCGTCGACGGCGCCCGTCTCGACGCCGGCCTGCTCGCAGGCCTTCTCGATTCCGTCGATGACGCCGACGCTCTGGTCGTCGGTGCTCGGCACCTTCGCCGTCACCAGTTCGTCGTCGTCGGTGACGAGGACGACGTCGGTGAAGGTCCCGCCCACGTCGACGCCGACGCGGGTGCTGTCTGTCACGCCGGCGCACCCCCTCGGGGCGACCGGTCGTGCTGTGCGCGGTGGAGACTCCAGTTCATGGTACTGTCTCTCACTCTCTGAGCGACGGTGAAATAGGTTGTTAAGCGCGGTGCGTACCGAGTACGAATCGGTGTGAACGACGGTGCAAGCGAGTCGGAGCCACCTTCGAGCGGTCGTCTGAGACAGCGGCGCTGCGGGACCGGCCGCGAGTCGCAACGCGGTCAGTCGACCTGCCTGACGAGCGTCTTCGAGACGCCCTCTTCGACCTCGATGTCGAACGAGAGGTCCGCCGTCGTCCGGCGGAGGAACCGGGTCATGAACCACCGGATGGACTCGGAGGGGAAGACCACGTGGTGCAGGCCGTCGCCCTCGTGTCGGACGGTGAGGAAGCCACAGAACGCGAGCCAGTCGAGCAGGTCGCCGACGTCGGCGAACTGGCCCTCGTACTCGCGGGCGTGGTAGTCTGCGACCCGGTCTGCCATCGCCAGGAACGCCGGGTCCGGGTCCCCGTCCGGGCCCTCGACGTAGTCGAGGAAGGCGTGCAGGAAGTCCACGTCCAGCAGGACGTGCTCGCCGCCCGAGAGCATCCGGTAGTACCGCCCGAGGTCGGCCCCGTCGCCGGCGCTGGCGCTCGCGGCGTCGAAGTTCGCGGCGTAGAACGAGAGCGCCTGTCTGAGCACCTCGCTCTGGCCGCGGCCCGTCCGCTCGGTCAGGTTCTCGAGCGCCTCCCGGGACTCGTCTGTGAGCGACACCGTCACGCGGTCGGACATGGCGTCCAGTAGCCGGCGCGGCGGAATAACGCTCCCGTTCTCCGACGCGGCGAGGCCGGGTTCGTTCTCGACTGCGACGGCGGCGGCGACGTCCGTTCCCGGCAACCCGTCCCGAAAGCACAACGGCTTTGGGTCGCTCGGACACCCTCCCGGTAGAGGCGCCCCGGCGACTCCCCGACGAGCGGCGGCGGCGACGGACGACCCGCGGACCCCTCGGAGACGACGATGCCACCAAACCCACTCAGACGCGTCGCGACGGCGGTCAGCTCGCCCGGCCGGGGCCTCCGCGGCGGCGGCCGCGGGTGGACCCTCCTCGCGGTCGCCGCCGGGTGGCTGCTGGTCCTCGGGCTCCGCTTTCTCGTGCCGGCGCTCCTCCCGCAGATCAAAGCGGAGTTCAGTCTCGACAACGCCACCGCGGGTCTCGCGGTCACGGTCATCTGGGCCACCTACGGACTCGCGCAGTTCCCCGCGGGAATCATGGCGGACCGGATCGGCGAGCGCCGACTGCTCGCCGGGAGCCTCGCGCTCGGGGCGCTGAGCCTGGTCGTCCTCTGGGGTTCGCCGGTCTTTCTCGCCTTCCTCGTCGGCTGTACCGTCTACGGCGTCGGCACGGGCCTGTACGGCCCCGCCCGGGGGATGGTCCTCTCGCGGACCTTCAGCGACCGGCAGGGCGCGGCGTTCGGCCTCACGCTCGCCGCCGGGAGCATCGGGTCGGCCGCGTTCCCGTTTCTCAGCGGCCTCCTCGTGACGTCGCTCGGGTGGCGGGTCACCGTCCTCCTCGCGCTCCCGTTCCTGCTCCTGACGGCGGTGTTGCTGTGGCGGTTCGTCCCGGAGCGCGAGGCCGGGTCGGGTCGGACGATGTCGCGCGCGCAGTTCAGGGCCGACCTCCTGCCCGCGGTCCGGGACCCGGCGGTGCTCGTCGCCGTCGCAGCCGTGACGCTCATGCTGTTCACCTTCCAGGGGCTGACGGCGTTCCTGCCGACGTACCTCATCGAGCAGAAGGGCCTCACCCAGCAGACGTCGTCTGCGCTGTTCGCCGGCCTGTTTCTCGCCGGGGCGGCGTTCCAGATACTCGGCGGGTCCGTCGCCGACCGCTTCGGCGACCGGGTCGTGCTCGCGGGGTTCAGCGCCCTCGGCGTCCTCACCCTCGCGGCGGTGCCGCTCGCTGCGGGCCTCCCGGCGCTGACGGTGGTCGTCGCCCTCATCGGGTCGCGGATGGCCATCATCCCCGTCTCGAACGCCTACATCATCCGCATCCTCCCCGACGCCGTACAGGGGACCGCGTGGGGGCTCGTCCGCACGGCGTTCTTCCTCGTCGGCGCGACGGGCTCGATGTTCGTGGGGACGCTCGCCGACGCCGGCCTGTTCGACGAAGCGTTCTACGCGCTCGCGGCGCTGACTGCCGCGGCCGCCGCGCTCTTTCTCTACCTCCCGGATCACGCGAACGCCTGAGGCGGGGCGGCCCGGACGTCGGCGACGTCACCCAACCGCCGCGACGACGGCGAGTTCAGCGCCGACGGGGCCGCCCGCGACGACGACCTACGTAGCGCTCGGGGAGGCACAATAGCCTTCATAGCATCCCTTTAGCGGGTCCGGGTGTCGCGTCGAACCAGCAGTCGCCAGTCACGCCGGGACGCGGTCGAATCTCGACGCGACCTCGCCCGTGTACCCACCCGAGCCACCGAGACAATGGTCGAAGTTCGACAACTCCGAATCGAATCCGCGCTCGAGACAGTGCACCGAGAGATAGACGCCGCGCTGACGGAGAAGCGCGCCTTCACCGATTTCCTCGCCCGACTCGAAGCCCTCGAACCGCGCGAGGGACCGAACCAGACGCCCGTCGCGGCGTCGGCGACGGGCGACGGCGGCCTCTCGACGCTCACCGGCATCGGCGACGTCGCCACCGACGACCTCCGCGCGGTCCGGACGGCCTACCGCGAGACGGTGATGTCGGTCCCGCACTACGAGTCCGACTACGACGACACGCTGGCCGAGAACGTGAGGGCAGAGTTCGGCGGCGAACTCGCCAGGTACGTCACCGGCGGAGGCGGACTCACGCCGGTGGTCTACGGGGCCCTGCGAGAGGAGAGCGAACGAGCGAGAACGGAGCGCGTCCGCTTTCTCGCGGTCCTCCGCAGAGAGCGCGAGTCGCTCCAGCAGGCCGAGGCGACGCTGAACGAGTGCGAACGACGAGCAGTGGAACTCGCCGACCGGCTCGACGAGGGGACGTCGACCGGAGCGCTCGAGGCCGCGGGCGAGGAGCTCCGGGAGCTCGAACGGCGCTGTGGGGCGGTGTCCGAGGCGAGACAGGAGACGATACACACCCGTTCGGTGACGAGGCTTTCCGGCGTCGACGGCGACAGTCTCACCGGGTACCTCTACTCCTCGTGCGACTCGACGTGCCCGGTACTCGCCGACGTGGCTCAGTGTCTCGGGACCGTCCGGTACCTCCGCCGCCGGACTCTCCGGTGAAGCCCACCCACGCAGTCTACCGGTCTGAGTGATGTCCGGACCCCCGTCCACCCCCCGCGTTCGCCGCCGTCGTCGCGAACGGTGCGCCGGTCCTCCTGACGGGACGGGAGTCGACCGGTTCGCCCGACCCCGGGTCGGGAGAGGGACCGCCTCTCCAGCGTGCCCTCGCGCTGGCCCGCGACGGGCTCGCGACCCGGAGCGTCGGCGCGGCGATGCTCTACACGGCCGACCCGTTCGGCCTCCTCGACACGCCCGAGAGGTACGTGCACGCGGCGAGCGAAGAGAGTCAGTCAGACGTCAGACAGGGAGTCGTTGCGATTCCGCGAGAAGCACAACCACCGTAGCGTTCGTGAACGCCAGATGAGTTACCCACGAGTGACTGGCTTCTGAAGTTTGAAATCTGCCCACCGTATCTCGATCGATACCCACAGAACAAGTGTGAAGCTACCGACCAGTAGAACAATCAGATCGTAGAACCCCGTCCAGGTAGGGGTGCCATTCGCAATCCCATTTACGAGGTAGCTCGGGAACAACCCCTCGATCGCATTTTCGAACTCGGAAAAGATACCCGACTGTGTAGAAGATGCGTCTAGATCAGCCGCCGGTTGAGACGTTAGATTGAGTGTCGCGGCACTCGCTCCCCCGGTGCTTTCGTCACCGGTGTTCAACCGCTCGGCTTCGTACGCGACTGGTACGTCTACTCTCCAGACAACGTTCC
>JBDGSQ010000081.1:0-14293 GCA_042217455.1 Haloferacaceae archaeon
TCCCCGACGACTCCTACACGGCGTCGCTGTTCACCCACGAGAAAGGCGAGAACGCCGTGCTGGAGAAACTCGGCGAGGAGACGACCGAACTCGTGCTGGCCGCCAAAGACGACGACCGCGAGGAGATGGCCCACGAGAGCGCCGACATCGTCTACCACCTGCTCGTCCTGCTCGCGATGAAGGACATGGACCTCGACGACCTGCGCGCCGAACTCCGGGCGCGGTTCTGAGACGGGCGACCGGTCCGCAGTACTTCACCGAGAGGGAAGGCGACTCGAATCTGGCCCGACTCGCGCGTCGCGTCCGACGCTCGCTCGAACCGTGTCACCTGTCAACGAGTTACGTAGTTATATCTCGCTGGGGACCGAACGTCCCCGTGCGCGTTTCAGTCCGGGAACCGCGACGTCTCGCGTCGCCAGAAGCGCGCAGGGAGGGAAGTGTGCCGACGTACATCAGCCTCATCGACTACACGCAGAAGGGTATCGAGAACATGCGCGACAGTCCGGAGCGACTCGAGAAGGCAAAGGAGGTGACCGAGTCCGTCGGCGGAGAGTACCGCGCGTTCTACCTCACGATGGGGGGGTACGACGCGGTCTACGTCGCCGACTTCCCGGACGCCGAATCCGCCGCGCAGGCGCTGCTGACCGTCGCCGGTGCGGGTGCGGTCCAGACTGAGACGCTCCGGGCGTTCTCGGAAGACGAGTACCGCGACATCATCGACGGGCTTCCGTAGCGCTCGTCTCCGGGTCCGATTTTCCGCCGCTCGCGCCGCTTTCGGCCGTCACTTGAACTCGACGCCGAGGTCGTGCATCCCGGCGTTGTTCTGTGCCACGTTGACGAGCAGCGGCGTGAGCGCCTCTATCTCGGGGGCGTTCGCCAGTCCGCCGGCGTCGAGCGCTCGCAGCCCAGGAATCTCCTCGGTCAGCAGCCGAACGAGGTCCTTCGCGTCGGGGTCGTCGGCGACGAGGAGCGTGTCGATGCCGAGTTCGGCGTCGAGATTCGCCAGTCGGTCGGCGGCGAGGTTGTGGTACGCTCCGACGACCGGGACGTCCTCGGGCGCGGCCCCGGCGACCAGTCCGGTGACGCTCCCGGCGCTCGGTCTGTGGTAGTGAAAGCCGTCCCCGTCTCGTTTCATGCCCGTGGCCGGGGTCACGAGGGCGTCGCAGTCTGTGAGCGCCTCGGCGACGGCCTCGACCGTGTCTGCGACGTGGTACGGCGGGACCGCGAGGACGACGACGTCCGCCCTGTCGGCCGCCATCCCGTTCTCGAACCCCTGCACCTTCGTCTCGACGCCGCGGCTGTCGAGTTCGGTCTCGTACTCCGCGGCCTTCCCGCGGGCGCGCTCGGGGTCGCGCGACCCGACGAGCACCTCGTGGTCGGTGTGGTAGGCGAACCGGAGGGCGAGGCCCTCGCCGACGTCTCCGGTCCCACCGAGTAGCGCAATTCTCATATCCGTCGTGCGTTCGGACGAGAAGTAAGCCTTGCGCGACGGGCGAGTGCCGCCGGTCCCGACAGCGCAGTCGGCGGCCGGGGACGGCCTCGCCATCGCAGTCGGCGCACGGCGACAACCCCCCGGCGACAGGCGGCGATTCGAGACGGCCCCGCCGGCGACAGTCGACGACAGCCGACGGCTGGTGCCTCTCAGCGCCGGTAGGCGACCCAGTAGGCCGCGAGGAAGCCGGCGCCGCTCCCGGGCGCGAGAACCAGCAGTTCGAGGTACGGCTTCGGCGGGACGAACAGGATGTCGAGGACGGCGAGGAGGACGAACGCCGCGAGCACGACGACGGCGAACCGGCTGCCGCGGGTCACTGGTCCCCCAGGAGCGCCGGCAGGTCGTTCACCGACTCGAGCACCGCGGTCGCGCCCGCAGCCTCGTACTTCCGGCGGCCCTCCTCGCCGGTGAGCCCCCCGGTCAGAACCCCGACGCCGTAGTAGTCGCGCCCGGCGTCCGCGTCGGCGGCGTTGACCGCGGTGCGGACGTCGTCGAGGGTGTCCCCGACGAAGACCACCGCGTCGGCGTCGAACCGCGCTGCGAGGGTCACCAGCGCGTGCGGGTCGGGCTTGCCCGCCTCCCAGTCGTCCATCGTGAACACCCGCTCGTCCGGGAGGGCGAGGCCGACCCTGTCGAGGGCGATGGCGGCCTCCGCGGCGGGTCGGCCGGTGACGACGCCGACCGGGCGCCGGTCTGTGAGCGCCGCGACCGTCTCCGGGTCCACGAGCGTCGGTTCGTCGTGGACGTACCCGCGGGCCTCGAAGGGGGGCTCCTCGCCCTCTATCTCCCGGTAGCGGTCCCCGCCGAGGTAGAGCGCCTGGAAGACGGCGCGGAGTCGCTCCCGGTCCCACGCGTCGTACACGCGTTCGCGGTCGTCGTCGGGGAGCGCACCCGCGACGACGGCCTCCGCGCCCGCCAGCCCCCCGCCCGCATCGGCCACCGCGCCGGTGAACTCGTCCGGCGTAGCGTCGAGGCCCTCGCGCGCCGCGAGGACGTACAGCGCCGCCGCGTACGTCAGTTCCCAGTCGTTGTTGAACCCGCCGGCGTCCTTGAACGACTGTATCGCTTCGACCGGAATCGTCTCCCCGTACACGCGCTCGACCGACTCGACGATGGCCCGCCGGTAGGAGTCGGCCACGTCCACGAGCACGCCGTCGATGTCGAGGACGACCGCGTCGACGTCGAGAGTCTCGCCTGCGTCCATGCGAGAGAGCGAGGCGGGAGCCGAAAAGTGCCTTCCGCTCTCGTCGCCGCCGACGCCGGGCCTCTCACAGCGACCCGGTGTCGGCCGTCACCCGCGGGCGACGTAGAGCGTCTCGCCCGGGAGCGTCACCCGCCGGACCGGCACCGCGGGCTGGTCGCCCCCGAGCGTGGTAAAGCAGAACGCGGCGCCGGCGGCGTCGGCGACGTCCCGGGCCGGACGGTGTAGCTCCGGCGGGAGGTTGAGCGCGTAGAGCGCGTCGACGTCGTAGACTGGACCCGGCTCGGACCGCTCGCTCCGGGCGACGACGTCGTCGCGGACGAACCGGACACCCTCCGGGACGGGACGGTCGTGGACGTCCGTCGCGGTCACCTCCGCCCCGGCGTCGGCGAGCGCGCCGGCGACGTCCGGCCGTCGGCCGACGCCCACCTCGACGAGCGAGTCGTACCGCGACAGGTGGGCGACGAGGGCGTCCCGCGTATCGGTTCTCACGGCGGGATATTTATGATACGGCGTCGCTTAAGACCTGCTATGCTTGTCGACATCGTGCCCATCGGAGAGATGCCCGCTCGCGTCAAGCGGGAAGCCTCGGGCGCGTTACGATCTGTCTACGACTGCGAGGTCACGGTCAACGACGACCAGAGCATCCCCGAGGGCGCGTACGACCGGAGCCGCAACCAGTACCGGGCCGAGGACTTCATCGAACTCGCCAGTCGCGTCGGCCGCGGGGAGAAGAACATCGGCGTCACGGCCAAGGACCTCTACTACCGCCGCCGGAACTACGTCTTCGGACTCGCCTACCTCAACGGGAACGGCTCTGTCATCTCGACGTACCGCCTCCAGACCTCCTCGGACGGCGGCATCTCGTCGAAGCCGGCCGAGGACGTGTTCGGCGACCGCGTCCGCAAGGAAGTCGTCCACGAGATCGGTCACACGCTCGGCCTCGAACACTGCGACAACCGCAAGTGCGTGATGAGCTTCTCGCCCACGGTCCGCGAAGTGGACGTCAAAGAGGAGAACCTCTGCGGGAGCTGCAGCCGACTCGTCCACTGACGGGTCGGGACGTCCCCGCTCTCTCGCCCTCCCCGCCGCTCGATTTGCGTCCCGTCACACCGCCAGCGTCCGGGTCCTCCGTCGCCGTCGCCGCGCGACCGCGGGACTGACGGCGACCGCCCCCGAGACGGCTACGGCGCGTAGGTCCCCTCGAGCTGTGTCTCCGCGAGGACGTGCCCCGACATGGCCGTCTCGACGTGGTCCTTGGTCGCCTCCTCGCCGAGCGACAGCGCGGTGTCGAGGGCGTACAGTCGGAAGCGGTAGGTGTGCTCGCGGTCCGGCGGGTTCGGCCCGCCGTACCCCCGCCCCCCGTAGTCGTTCTGCCCCTCCACGGCGTCCGACGGCGACCAGCCCTCGGGAATCTCCGCGAGGTCCGGGGGGACGTCGAAGACGGTCCAGTGGTCCCACACCTTCCCCGCCGGCTCCACCGCGTCCGGGTCGTCCATCAGGAGGACCAGCGACTCGGCCCCGTCGGGGACGCCCGCGATCGAGAGCGGCGGGTTGACGTTCTGCTCCTCGTAGCCGTACTTCCGGGGGATGGCCCCGCCGTCGTCGAACGCGGGACTCGTCAGTCTGAGCGCCATCTGTCTCACCCGCGTGTCTCTTCGCGCGGGACGGCCAATACGCTTGGGGCGGGGAGCCTGCTCGCGAGCGCGGTCGGGCGTTGCCGCTAGTCGGCGTAGTAGTACTCGCCCTCGCGCTTCTGCTTGCTGTCGAGCTGGCTGCCGGGCTTGTTGATGCGCGGGCGGCCCGTCCGCTCGTCGCGCCGGAACGTGATTTCGAGGTCCGCGAGGAAGTCGTTCATGCCTGCGCGCATCTCCTGTGGCTTCGAGGCGTGGCCGTGCTGGGCGGGTTCGCCGTCGAAGACCATCATGCGGTCCGCGAGCAGATCCATCATGTAGATGTCGTGGTCGATGACCATCACCGTCTCGTCGTGGTTCTCCGCGTACCGGCGGATGGCCGTCGTCGCCTGCACGCGCTGCTCGACGTCGAGGTGGGCCGACGGTTCGTCGAGCAGGTAGAGCTCGGCGTCCTCAGAGAGCGTTGCCGCGATGGCGACGCGCTGGCGCTCGCCGCCCGAGAGGTCGGTGAGATTCTGCTCCATGATGCGCCCGAGCTGGAGCGGCTGGGCGATCTCGGTGTTCCAGAAGGAGGTGCCGAACTGGTCCGTGATAGACGAGAGGAACGCGTCGACCCGCATCGGCTGGTCTATCTCGATGTACTGGGGCTTGTAGGCGATGTCGAGGCGGAAGTCGAGTTCGCCCACGTCCGGTTCGAGCTGGCCGGCGAACAGCTCCGCCAGCGTGGACTTCCCGATGCCGTTCGGCCCGACGATGCCGAGGACCTCGCTCTCGTAGATGGTGCCGCCCTCGACGTCGAGGGAGAACTCGCCCTCGCCGTAGGACTTCTCGAGGGCCGGGTAGTCGACCAGCGGCGTCCCCGTGGCCGTCTCGCGCGGGGCGTGCTCCTCGAAGGTGATGGCCTCCGGGCGAATGCGCATGTTCTCGTTGTCGAGGTAGCCCGCGAGGTACTCGTTGATGCCGTTTCTGACGGACTTGGGGGAGGTGATGACACCGTAGGCCCCCGGTTCGCCGTAGGCGACGTGGACCGTGTCCGCGAGCAGGTCGAGCACCGCGAGGTCGTGTTCGACGACGAGCATCGAGCGGTCCTCCTCGGCTGCGAGTTCGCGGACGAGTCGCGCGGCGGTCACGCGCTGGCCGATGTCGAGGTAGGGCGTTATCTCGTCGAGGAAGTAGAAGTCGGCGTCGCGGGCGAGGGTGGCCGCCAGCGCGACCCGCTGGAGTTCGCCGCCGGAGATGGAGTCGATGTTCTGGTCCATCACCGGGCGGATGGAGAGGCGGTCGACCAGTTCGTCGAGGACGTCGCGCTCGTCGGTCCGTTCGAGCAGTTCGCGGGTGTTGCCGTCGAAGCGCTTGGGTATCTGGTCGACGTACTGCGGCTTTCGCGCGACGGTGACATCCCCGTCGATGACCCGCTCGACGTAGTTCTGCAGTTCCGTCCCGCGGTAGCGGTCGAGGACCGCGTCCCAGCCGGGTTCGGTCTCGTAGTCGCCGAGGTTGGGGACGAGTTCGCCCGCGAGCGCCCGGACGGCGGTGGACTTCCCGATGCCGTTCGGTCCGAGCAGCCCCGTCACCTTCCCGGACTCGGGCACCGGCAGGCCGTACAGGGCGAAGGCGTTCTCGCCGTAGCGGTGGACCGGAGCCTCCGTGAGCTCCTGCGGGAGGTTGATTATCTCGATGGCGTCGAAGGGGCACTTCTCGACGCAGATGCCGCAGGTCTCTCCGAGGCAGATCTCCTCGCTGATGCGTATCTGGTCGGGTTCGCCTTGCTCTGCGTCCTCGCCCCGGACGGTGATACACTCCTTGCCCGTCCGATTCGGGGGGCAGTAGTTGCTGCACTCGTAGTTGCACCGGTCGGGCGAACAGCGATCGAGATCGACGACTGCGATGCTGTCTTCGGCCATGTCTCTACAGCGAGACTCCGCTCGAGAGCAAGATTGCGAAGCTGACGTACCAGAGCGCGAACGTCATGAACGCCACGTAGAGGTAGTCCTTCACGCCGAAGTCGCCGACGTCGACGCCGGCGGCTTTGAGCACCGGGAACTGCGCGAGAACGAGCGCCGCGAGGACGAACACCGCCCGCGTGTCGGTGGCGGCCGCCGGCGTCGTACCCACGAGGAACCCCGAGACGACGCCCGCAAGCACGCCTGCGAGGCCGGCGAGCGTCGTCACGACCACCCCCCGCATGTGACTCGAGAGTCCGGTCTGCGTTTCCGTAGCCATGCGCGACACTCCGGCATCCGGCGTCAAAAGCCGTTCGTTTGTCTCACGGGCGCACGCGCCGGTCGTCGCGTTCCCGCCGCCCCGCGTTCCGGCCGGAACCCTTCAGTCGCTGTTCATGAACATTTATGCTCGTGGACTGTTTCGATTCGTAACGATGACTGGAACTGACGAGGAGAGTCTCGACGATCTCCCGCCGAGTGCGAAACTGGTGTTCAAGGTTCTGGAGTACAACGGTTCGATGACCCAGAAGGGCATCGTCGAGGAGTCGATGCTCTCCGCGCGGACGGTCCGGTACGCGCTCGAACGGCTCGAGGGAATCGGCGTCGTCGACGAGGACGTCTACTTCGCCGACGCGCGACAGAACCTCTACCAGCTGACGGGCGAGGAGGGGGCAGAGCTCACGGCGCAGGCGGACGGCGGCCTCCCACAGGAGAACTGTGAGGAGAGCGCCGACACCTGTCACGCCGGGTGCGACTGACGGCGGCGTTCACACCGGTCCGACGCCGCGGCGAGGTGGTTTCTCTGTCCGTCTGCGGCGACGCAGTCGTCTCTTCTGGACTCTCACGCGTTCGCTCTCCGCGGTGAGACGCCAGTCAGTCGACTCGGGACGAGAGAACCGCTCCGGCGACTCAGGACGCGACGACTGTTATCTGCCGCTTGCGGTCGATCGCGTCCTCCAGTTCGTCCGCGATGGCGCTCCCGCGCGAGACCTGGATGTCGCCGCCGCGGCCCACCGTGGCCGTGAACAGGTACTCGCCGTCCGCGCGCACCTCCACCGTCTTCCCGACCTGTTCGTCGAGGTGGATGACGACGTGCCGGGAGGTCACCTCGGGCGTGACGACGTCGCCCTCGGGTTCGGCGCTCGCACCGCCGGCGGACGCGCCGGACTGTGACGCGGGTCGCTCGTCGAGGGTTCGGACGTCGATGTCGATGCCGAGTCGCTCCTCGATGTCCTGGATGCGCCCGCCGCCCTTGCCGATGACGTAGGAGATGTCGTCCTCCTCGACGTAGACGACGGCCCGGTCGTTGCCCTGCAGTTCGACGTCGACGTGGCCGCGGGCGACGGAGCGAATCTCCCGTTCTATCTCCTGTCTGGCGATGCGAGAGACCCCCGACTCGCGGCCGTCCTCTCCGCCGACCGGCACCGTGACGACCTGTCGGTTGAACGTGTATATCTCGTAGGTGGGACGGCCGGTCTCGAAGTCCCGGACCTGGATGACCGGGCGCGCGAGGTCCTCTGCGGTCATGCCCTCGGGCACCTTCACCTCGGTCGTGACGTCGTAGACGGTGTCTATCTCCCCGGCCTCGATGAAGACAACCGTGTCGACGACCTGCGGGATCATCCCGAGTTCGACGCGCCCGACGAGTCGCTGGAGGGCGTCGATGGCCCGTGTGGCGTGGACGACGCCGACCATCCCGACGCCCGCCAGCCGCATGTCCGCGAACACCTCGAAGTCGTGGGTCTTTCGCACCTCGTCGTAGATGGTGTAGTCCGGGCGGACCAGCAGCAGGGAGTCGGCCGTCTTCGCCATGTCGCCGCCGAGGGCGGTGTACTGGGTGATGTCGGGGCCGACCTGCAGGTCGCGGGGCTTCTCCATCGTCTTGACGGCGTAGTCCGACTGCGAGAGGAACTCCGCGACGGCCTGCGCGAACGTCGACTTCCCCGCGCCGGGCGACCCGGAGATGAGGACGCCGCGCTGGCGCTCTGCGAGGCGGTCTCTGAGTTCGTCCGCGAACTCGTAGTCGTCGAGTTCGGTCTTGACCACGGGCCGAACGGCCGTGATCTCGATGTCGTCTGCGAACGGCGGGCGGGCCACGGCCACGCGGAAGTCCCGGAACTGGACGATGGTCATCCCCGGCTCCTCGAGTTCGAGGAAGCCCTCGGAGCTGCTCCGGGCCGTCTCGACGACGTCGTCGGCCCACTCGTCCATCTGGGACTCCGGGGTCACCTCCTCGTCGATGACCAGGTAGTGCATGTCGCCGACCTCGCCGCGCTTGGCTTTCGGTCGCGTGCCGGTCTTGAGGTGGACGCTCATCGTCTGGTCGTCGAAGAACCGCTCGATCGCGAGCGCGTGGGTATCGCGGACCCGCGGTTCGACGTACTCGACCTCCAGCCCCTTCGCGCGGGCCACCTCCGCCTGCACGTTGTCGCTGGTCAGGAGGAGCGCGTCGTACTCGCCCGCGAGGTCGCGGATGAGCGCGTCGACGTCGCCCTCGCCGGCGCCCCGCTGCTCGGCGGCGCTCGGTCGTCTGCCGACGTACTCCACCTCGACTCGCCCCTCGTCTGTGAGCGCCGCGAGGCGCTGTAACTCCTCGAGACCGCGCCAGCCGGTGTCGACGCCGGCGTTGGCCTGCGATTCGAGCTCGCCGACGACGGCCTCGGGGACGACGATGGTCTCCCCCTCGAAGGTCCCGTCCTCGACGCGCTCGGACACGCGGCCGTCGATGACCGCGCTCGTGTCCGGCACTACGTTCATGCCGGTGAATCGGTGGCCGAGACTGATAAGGGTGTTTAACGCGGTCCCGCGGCCGGGAGACGGCGTTTCCGTCGGAGCCTCCTCGGCGACCTGCGAGCGCCGCCGCGAGTCGCGCCCCGTGGCTGGGGTGCTTAAGGCGTTCCCCTCCGACGGCACGACCATGCCAGAGCGAGAAGTCGTCGAGCTCACGCGCGAGCTGGTGTCGATACCGAGCCACGAGGACGAGACGGCCGCGGGCGACGCCATCGAGTCGTGGCTCCGCGAGGAGACCGACGCCGAGGTGACCCGCGACGAGGCCGGAAACGTCATCGCCCGGAAGGGGACCGGGCCGTCGCTGGCGCTCGTGGGCCATCACGACGTCGTTCCGCCGGACGATTCGCAGGTCGACGACGGGGGCGGCTACGTCGTCGAAGAGCGTCAGGGCCGCCTCTACGGCCGCGGGACCGCCGACATGAAGGGCTCTGTCGCGGCCGCGATGGTGGCGTTCCGCGACGCCGACCCGACCTGCGAACTGGTCTTCGCCAGTTTCGTCGGCGAGGAGACCAGCGGCATCGGGGCGACGGCGGCCATCGAAGACGGGTTCGTCCCCGACTACGCCATCGTCGGCGAGGGCTCGACCAACTACTCGGCCGACGGCGTCACGGACGTCGTCGTCGCCCACCGCGGCCGTCGCGGGAGCGTCCTCTCGGTGGAGGGGTCTGCGTGTCACGCGAGCGAACCGGAGGCCGGCGTGAACGCCGTCTACCGGGCCTGCGACGCCGTCGACGTCGTCCGCGAGACGGAACCGCCCGCGACGGCGGTTCTCGGCCACGACGTGCAGGGGAGCCTCGCCGTGACTGGATTCCACAGCGGCGAGACGTGGAACGTCATCCCCGATTCCGCAGCGGTTCACATCGACGAGCGGACCGTCCCCGGCGAGTACGCCCCGCTCGAACGGGTCGAGGAGGTCGCCGGCGTGGAGTGGACCGTCGAGTCGGACGTGCCGCCGATGGCCTGCGACGACGAGTCGTTCGCCGACCTGGTCCTCGACGCCGCGCGGGGCGCACAGGACGCGGCCCCCGAACTCGTGACGAAGCCCCACGCCACCGACGCCGGGCGCCTCGCCGCGGCCGGGACCACCTGCGTCGTCTGCGGCGCCTCCGAACCCGGCGAGGCACACACGAGAGACGAGAGCGTCGGCGTCGACGTCCTCGAACGCTGCTATCGCATCTACCGGGACGCCGCCGAGTCGCTCTCCTGAAACGCGCACCCTCGCCCGTCCGCCGTTCGACGGCCGGCCGTTCGAGAGTGCTGCCCGTACGCCCCACCTGCCGGCCGCTCGGTATCGCTGCTCGTACGCCCCACCTGCCGACCGCTCGGGATTAATATTCGTTTACAGACGCAACGAATATTAAGCCGACTACTGTGGTATGTTATTACATGTCTCGTTCGCGGGAGGACGGCGAGTGGACCGAACGCGCGGTGCTCGTCGACCGGCGGCGGTATCTGGAACTTGCGGGCGGAGTCGCCGGAGCGGGGCTGATGGCAGGTTGTGCCGGAGCCCCGTCTACCGGTCCCGGCGGTGGGACGACGACGGCAGCGTCCCCGACGACGGCCGAACCCGCGATGGAGACCGAAACGGCGACGGGGACCACCGCGTCGGAGACGGTCGAGGCCGACCGCCACCTCTGGGTGGTGACCGGGGAGGTCGCCGACCGGGAGAGCTTCTTCCCGTCCACGAACGTGGTACGGCAGGGTGAGGCGGTCGCCCTCCACCTGCGGAACACGGACGACGAGGAGCCACACGACGTCGACGTCTCTGCGTTCGACGTGGAGGTGGAACTCGACCCGGGCGAGGAGACGGAGGTGTCGTTCACGGCAGACGCACCGGGCCTGTACGACGTCGTCTGCGAACTCCACCCGCCGTGGATGGTGGGCCAGCTCCTCGTCCTCCCGTAGCCCGTCCGTGCGCTGTCGTCGGAGCGGTACCGCGTCGTCAGAGCGGTACGGCGGGCCGATTCGATTACGTGTCGTTCTTAACCGTCGGACGTGTTAGTTATCCGTAATGGCATCTTCAGCCACGTCTGACGACGCGCCGGACGCGTACCGGGACCTCCTCGAGAAGGTGAAGCGACTCACCAACGTCGGGAACGCGAGCATGCTCCTCTCGTGGGACCAGCAGGTGACGATGCCCGAGGGGGGGACGCCCGCCCGCTCACAGCAGCTCTCTGCGCTGTCCGCCGTGCGCCACGAGCTCCTGACCGAGGACGAACTCGGCGACCTGCTCGACGAACTCGACGACGCCGACCTCTCGGAGGCGCAGGCGGCCGTCGTCCGCGAGGTCCGCCGCGAGTACGAACGCGCGACGGCCGTTCCGACCGACCTCATCGAGGAGATCTCCTCGACGTCCTCCGAGGCGCTCCCCGCGTGGGAGCAGGCCAGAGCCGAGGACGACTTCGAGTCGTTCGCGCCGTACCTCGAGAAACTCGTCGACCTCAAGCGCGAGTACGCGGAACACATCGACCCCGACCGGGACCCCTACGAGGTGCTGTTCGAGGAGTACGAGCCCTGCCTGCCGCTCGAACAGGCAGAGGAGATTCTCGGCGAGGTCCGCGACCACCTCGTCCCGATGATAGACGAGATCCGCGAGAGCGACGCCGACGTCACCACCACGGCGTTCGAGGGCACCTTCGACGAGGCCACACAGGAGGAGCTCTCCAGAGAGGTGCTGACCGCGGTCGGCTACGACTGGAAGCGGGGCCGCCTCGACACCTCGTCGCACCCGTTCACGTCGGGCACGCAGTTCGACACCCGGGTGACGACCCGCTTCGACGAGACCGACCCGCTCGGCGCGCTGTTCTCGACTATCCACGAGTACGGCCACGCCCGCTACAACCTCGGCCTGCCGCAGGACGAGTACGCCACGCCGCTCGGCGAACCGCGCGACCTCTCGGTCCACGAGTCCCAGTCGCGCCTCTGGGAGAACCACGTCGGTCGATCGGAGGCGTTCTGGGAGTTCCTGCTCCCCACGTTCGAGGAGTACTTCCCGGAGGCCGACGCGACGGTACGGGAGGCCTACGAGTCCGCGAACCAGGTGTACGAGGACAACTTCATCCGCGTCGAGGCCGACGAACTCACCTACCACCTCCACATCGCGCTCCGCTTCGAGATAGAGCGCGACCTGATCCGCGGCGACCTCGACGTCGCGGACGTCCCGGAGGTCTGGAACGACAGGATGGAGTCGTACCTCGGCATCCGCCCCGAGACGGACGCGCAGGGCTGTCTGCAGGACATCCACTGGAGCCACGGCAACTTCGGCTACTTCCCGACCTACTCGCTGGGGAGCTTCATGGCCGCCCAGCTGTACGACGCCGCCGACGCCGAGATAGACGGTCTCGAAGACGACGTGCGCGAGGGCGACTTCGACGCCCTGCAGGAGTGGCTGGCCGAGAACGTCCACCAGTACGGCAAGCGCTACGAGACCAACGAACTCGTCCGGCAGGCCACCGGCGAGGACTTCACCGCCGACTACTTCCTCGACTACGTCGACGAGAAGTACGGCGACCTCTACGACCTCTAGACGCCGGTTCGTCTCCCTCTCGCCCCACGTTCTCCCGCTCGACCCGCTTTCTCCCTTCCGGAGATTGATTACGCCGCCCGCCGCACGTTCCCGTATGTCAGCGGAAACGCCGGCGTCCTACGAGGAACTGCTCGACCGCTACCGACGGCTCTCGAACGTACAGGAGGCGTCGGGCGTCCTCAACTGGGACCAGCACGTGACGATGCCCGAGGGGGGCACGCCCGCCCGGGCACAGCAGCTCTCGACGCTCTCTGCGGTTTCGCACGACCTGCTCACCGCAGACGAGACCGGCGACCTGCTCGACGACCTCGAGGGGGCCGACCTCGACGGCGAGCGGGCCGCGGTCGTCCGGGAGATACGCGCGGAGTACGAGCGCGCGGTCGACGTCCCCGGCGACCTCGTCGAGGAGCTCTCCACGGTGCAGTCCGAGAACCAGCAGGTCTGGCAGGAGGCGAAGGCGAACGACGACTTCGGCAGTTTCGCCCCGGCGCTCGAACGGCTCCGGGACCTGCACGTCGAGCGCGCCGAGTACGTCGACCCCGCGAAGAGCCCCTACGAGGTGCTGTTCGACGACTCGGAGCGGTACGTCTCGCTCGACCGCGTCGAGGCCATCTTCGACCGACTCCGCGAGGAACTCGTCCCGCTCATCGAGGAGATTCGGACCGAGGGCGTCGACCTGCCGACCCCGTTCGAGGGCGAGTACGACCCCGAGGTACAGGAGGACCTCTCGCGGGCCGCGCTCGACAGGCTCGGTTTCGACTGGGAGCGCGGCCGCTTCGACACCTCCGCGCACCCGTTCACCTTCGGCAACCAGTTCGACTCGCGCATCACGACCCGGTACCGCCGCGACGACCCCATCGACGCGCTCACCGCGACCATCCACGAGTTCGGCCACGCGACGTACAACCTCGGCCTGCGGCAGGACCAGTACGGGTCGCCGCTCGGCCAGCCGCGCTCCAGCGGCGTCCACGAGTCCCAGTCGCGGTTCTGGGAGAACCACGTCGGTCGCACCCGGGCGTTCTGGGAGGGGTTCCTGCCGACGATGAAAGCGCACTTCCCGCAGGTCGAGGACGCGACCGTCGACGAGGTCTACCGGGCGGTCAACCGCATCTACCCCGAGAACCGCATCCGGGTCGAGGCCGACGAACTCACCTACCACCTCCACATCATCCTCCGGACCGAGATCGGGCGAGCCTTCGTCGAGGGAGACCTCGCAGTCGAGGAGATTCCGAGCGTGTGGAACCGGAAGATGGACGAGTACCTCGGCGTCCGCCCCGCGACCGACACCGAGGGGTGCCTGCAGGACATCCACTGGTCCTACCGGTTCGCCAACTTCCAGAGCTACACCATCGGGAGCGTCCTCGCCGCCCAACTGGACGCCGCGATGCGGGACGACCTCGACCGCGACGTGGACGCGCTCGTCCGCGAGGGCGAGTTCGAGCCGATACACGAGTGGCTGACCGAGAACGTCCACCGCCCCGGCCAGCGGTACGAGACCGACGAACTCGTCGAACGGGCGACCGGCGAACCGCTCACGGCCGACTACTTCCTGGACTACGTGGACGAGAAGTTCCGGACGCTCTACGGACTGTAACGGCCGTCCCCCCGTCGCCGCTCCGGGTCGCGCGAGGCCGCCCGGAACCGCCGCTCCGGGTCGCGCGAGGCCGCCCGGAACCGCCGCCCGGTCGCGCGAGGCCGCCCGGAACC
>JBDGSQ010000069.1:0-14265 GCA_042217455.1 Haloferacaceae archaeon
CATCCAGTCGTTCACGCTCATCCACGACGACATCATGGACGACGACGACCTGCGGCGCGGAGTCCCGTCGGTCCACCGGGCCTACGACGTCGACACCGCGATTCTGGCCGGGGACACGCTCTACTCGAAGGCGTTCGAGATAATGATGGACACCGGCGCGGCGCCGGCGAACGAACTGTCGGCGACGCGCATGCTCGCCTCGACCTGCACCCGCATCTGCGAGGGGCAGTCGATGGACGTCTGCTTCGAGGAGCGGACCGAGGTCCTCCCCGAGGAGTACCTCGACATGGTCGAACTGAAGACGGCCGTCCTCTACGGGGCGGCGGCGGCGACGCCGGCGGTCCTGATGGACGCCGACGACGACGTGGTCGACGCGCTCTACGACTACGGCATCAGCGCCGGGAGCGCCTTCCAGATTCAGGACGACGTCCTCGACCTGACGGTTCCGAGCGAGAAACTCGGCAAGCAGCGCGGGTCCGACCTCGTCGAGCAGAAGGAGACGCTCATCACTCTCCACGCCCGCCAGCAGGGCGTCGACGTGGACGGCCTCATCGACGCCGACAGCGTCGAGGCGGTGACCGAAGCGGAGATAGACGAGGCCGTCGGCACGCTGCAGGAGTCCGGGAGCATCGACTACGCCCGGGAGAAGGCAGCGGCGCTGGCGACACGCAGCGAGGAGTCCCTCGAGGTGCTCCCGGACAACGAGCCCCGGGAACTCCTCGAGGAGATAGCCGAGTTCTTCATCACCCGCGGGTACTGAGGCGGGTCACCCGCCCGGGCCGTCGCGCGTGCGAGGCGGGTCGCTCTGCGAGCGGTCACCGTCTCCGGGCGGTCGTTCTGACGACTCGACGGCTGTCCCGTTCGCCGGTGAAACGATAGCAACCGCGCGCAAAACGGTCTTACCCCCCGTATAGTAATCACCTCCCGGACGCACTCCGGACTATGGACAACCCCCGTCGAGAGACCGGGTCGTCGGGCCTGACTGATGCGCTCGGCGGGCGGGTCGTCCCCGGTCTCGCGCTCGGCCTGCTCGGGCTGCTCTTTTTCGGACTCGGCGTCGGAATCGCGTTCACCGGGGGGACCTCCCCGCTGCAGTCGGGTGACTCGGGCGTCAACCAGTCCACGCCGCAGACCCCGAACGCGGGTGGCGCCGTCACCCAGCGAGAGCAGACACGGTCGGCGACGCCGACCACTCCCGGACAGACGCGGTCCCAGACGACGTCGAAGACCCCCGAGGTGCAATCGTCGGCGACGTCGTCGCAGTCGTCCGAGACGCGACCGACGACGACCGCGGCCGACACCCCGGAGGCGACACAGCTGACCACCGCGTCGCCGGAGGCGAAGCGAGACCGGGAGAGGCTACGGAAGGACCACGAGAAACTGGAGACGGAACACGAGAAGTTGGACAGCAAGCGGAAGCGACTCGAGAGTGAGTGGCACGGTCTCGACGACGAGAGCGCGTCCGAAGCGGAGTTGAAGCGATACCGCTCGGACCTGAAGAAGTACCGGGAGCGGTACCGACACCACGTCGAGGAGTACCGCAAGCACCGCGAGAAGTTCCGCGAGCACGTCGAGAGGTTCGACGACCGCGTGCGACACCTCGACCACCTGAGTCACCACGTGAGCCACGCCGCACGCCACCGGAGACGGCTCACCGAACTCGACCGGCAGGTCGCGGCGGTCGAACAGCGGCTCTCGGAGGACGAGTCGTGACGGCGTCCCGCTCCCGTTCGCTCGACGCGGCTCCCCGTGACCGCGTACTCGACCGCTCGACGCGGCTCCCCGTGACCGCGTACTCGACCGCTCGACGGTCGATACGGCCTCCTCCTCGGGCCTCAGCGGTCCGCGAGTATCGGTATCAGAGCCCCGAGAGCACCGCGTCCGCGTCGTCGAGGTAGCGTTCGAGGTGCGTCTCGTCGTGGGCGAGCGACAGGTGGTGTCGCTTGAACGGGTTGGGCGTGAAGAAGTGCCCCCGCTCTCGCATGCCCGCCGCGAACGCCCGGAAGCGGTCCTCGTCGAGGCCGACGACGTCCTCGTAGTTCCGCGGTTCGCCCTCGACGCCGAACTGGACGCTGAAGATGCTCCGATGGCCGACGACCCGTCCCGTCTCGCCGTGGTCGGCGAGGAGGTCGCGCAGGCCCTCGCGGTATCGCTCGCCGAGGTCGGTGACGTGAGTCTGGACGTCCTCCTCGACGACGAGGCGCGTGGTCTCTCTGGCCGCGGCGAGCGCGACCGGGTGCCCCGAGTACGTCCCGCTGATGACGACGCCGGACTCGTGGTCGCCGCCGGCCTGCGACATGATGTCGGCCCGTCCGCCGACCGCGGCGACCGGGTAGCCGTTGCCCATCGCCTTCGCGAGGGTCGTGAGGTCCGGGGTGACGCCGAACTCCCCCTGCGCCCCGTGAGGCGAGTGGCGGAACCCGGAGATGACCTCGTCGAAGACGAGCGGGACGTCCCGCGCCTCGGTCTCCTCGCGGAGTGCGGCGAGGAACTCCCCGGTCGGTCGGATGCTGCCGATGGAGTGCGGGACGGGTTCGAGGATGACCGCCGCGAGGTCGGCTTCGTGTTCCCGGACCGCCTCGCGGAACGCCTCGGGGTCGTTGAACGGGACGACGACCGTCTTCTCCAGCGCCCCCGAGAGGACGCCGTCGGACTCGGGGTAGACCTCGCCGACGTGTTCCGCGGGCGGGTAGACGCTCACGTCGACGTAGTCGTGCCAGCCGTGGTAGCAGCCCTCGAATTTGATGATCGTCTCGTTGCCCGTGTGGGCGCGGGCGAGTCGAATCGCGTGGTAGGTGGCCTCGCTCCCGCTGTTGCAGAAGTTCACCTGCTCGACGCTCGGGAGGAGGTCGACGAGCGTCTCCGCGACGTCGACCTCGACGGGCGCGGTCCCCGCGCCGAAGAGGACGCCGTCGTCGATGGCGTCCTTCGCGGCGGCGTCGACCTCCGGGCGGCCGTGGCCCAGGAGTATCGGGCCGAACGCGAGGTGGTAGTCGGTGAGTTCGTCGCCGTCGACGGTGGTGAGCGTCGCGCCCTCCGCGCGCTCGAAGGCGATCTCGGTCGGGTAGTACGACTGCGCGCGCAGGCCGGTCTGCGCACCGCCGGGGACGACCTCCCTCGCTCGCTCGACCAGCGCTCGACTCCGCTCGTGTGACAGGGTCGTGGGTGGTTCTGGCATGACTGGAACCCGTTTCCGCGACTCGAAGTGCGGACGTGGTGTCGTACCTCGTCGGGCAGGTATTTATCCGATTCGGGGGCGGCGAGTCGGGCCGCGAAAGGCATATCTTCGCTCGTCACCTACGTCTAGCGGCACGTGTTAACATCGGTCAATGCCCCTGCCCGCGTGCCCCCAATCCACGCCAGTTTTTACGGGCCGCGCTGAAGAGACCGGTAATGGACGACGACTTACGCGAGCGTGTGCGCCGCGAGGCCGAGAAGCACGCGCTGTACAACGCGCTGACGTACGACAGCGACGCCGAGGTGGGCGCGGTGATGGGGCCGCTGATGGGGGAGAACCCCGACTTCCGTCCCCACGGCGACGAGATTCCCGGCGTCGTCGGTCAGGTCGTCGCCGAGGTCAACGAGATGGACGCCGGCGCGAGGCGGGACCGACTGGAGGAACTCGACTCCGAACTCGCGGCCGACCTCGACGCGACCGAGGAGGAAGACGAACAGCCGCTCCCGGACCTCCCGAACGTCGAGGCGTACGATCAGGTGCGGATGCGACTCGCCCCGAACCCGAACGGGCCGTGGCACCTCGGACACGCCCGGATGCCCGCCGTCATCGGGACGTACAAGGAGATGTACGACGGGTGGTTCGTCTGCCGGTTCGACGACACCGACCCCGAGACCAAGCGCCCGGACCTCTCGGCCTACGACGCCATCCTCGGCGACGTCGACTACCTCGGCTTCGACCCCGACGAGGTGCTGCGGGCCTCCGACCGCCTCGAGATCTACTACGACCACGCCCGCGAACTCATCGAGGAGGGCGGGGCCTACACCTGTTCGTGCCCCGCCGCGGCGTTCTCCGACCTGAAGAACGCGGGCGAGGCCTGCCCCCACCGCGAGAAGGACGGAGAGACGGTCCGCGCCGAGTTCGAGGCCATGGTCGACGGCGAGTACGACGCCGGCGAGATGGTCCTGCGGGTGAAGACCGACATCACCCACAAGAACCCGGCGCTCAGAGACTGGGTGGCGTTCCGCGTCGTCGACACGCCTCACCCGCGCGAGGAGGCCGCCGAGTACCGGTGCTGGCCCATGCTCGACTTCCAGTCCGGCGTCGACGACCACCTCACGGGCGTCACGCACATCATCCGCGGCATCGACCTGCAGGACTCGGCCAAGCGCCAGCAGTTCGTCTACGACTACTTCGACTGGGAGTACCCCGAGGTGCTCCACTGGGGCCACGTCCAGATCGACGCCTACGACGTGAAGATGAGCACCTCGTCCATCAAGGAACTCGTCGACGAGGGCGCACTCGACGGGTGGGACGACCCCCGCGCGCCGACCATCGCGTCGGTCCGCCGCCGGGGCATCCGCGGACGGGCCATCGTCGACGCGATGGTCGGCCTCGGCACCTCGACGAGCAACGTCGACCTCGCGATGAGCACGGTCTACGCCAACAACCGCGAACTCGTCGACGACGGGGCGAACCGCTACTTCCTCGTCCGCGAGGAGGCAGACGGCGACGCCGAGGACGGAGGCGGCGCGGTCGAGCGACAGGTCGTCGGCGGACCCGACGCCGGCCACCCGCCGGTCCACCCCGACCACCCCGACCGCGGCGACCGCACCGTCCCCGTCTCCGGCGCCGTCTCCGTCGAGTCCGACGACCTGCCGCCCCACGGCGAGCGGGTGTGGCTGAAGGGGTACGGCTGCGTCCGGCACACCCGCGACGCGTTCGAGTACACCGGCGACGACATCAGCGCGGTCCGCGAGGAGGGCGTCGACGTGATACACTGGGTGCCCGCAGACGAGAGCGTCCCCGTCCGGATGCGGACGCCCGACGGCGACGTCCGCGGGCGCGCCGAACCCGACTTCGCCGCGGTGCCCGAAGACGAGATGGTGCAGTTCGAGCGCGTCGGCTTCGCCCGGGTCGACGACCGTGGCGACGAGGAGACGGTCACGTACTACGCGCACCCCTGAGGGGTCCCGGACCGTCGCTGCTCGCTACTGCGGCGTCGCCGACGGCCCGCGATGGCCGGCGAGCGTCGGGTTCCCGACGACTGTCGCTGCGGCGTCGCCGACGGCCCGCGATGGCCGGCGAGCGTCGGGTTCCCGACGACTGTCGCTGCGGCGTCGACGATGGGCGGCGAGCGTCGAGTCCCCGACGACCGTCGCTGCGACGTCGCCGACGGCCGCGTGTGAGCGCCGACCGAACCGGTCGTGGGGCGCCTCCGCTATCAGTCAGTTCACGCCAGTCGAGTGACCAAGTTTTATCGCACTCGGGGACGCGTGGGAGACATGGACTCCCAATCCACGCTAGAGCGTAGCGCGGCGATACCGCACTGGTCCGACGGCGGCGACGTCCCCGAACTGGTCGAGGGCGACGGCGCCCGGGTCACCGACGCAGACGGGACCGAGTACCTCGATTTCATCTCGCAGCTCTACTGCGTGAACGCCGGCTACGGGAACGAGGAGATCGCGGACGCCATCGGGACGCAGGCCGAGCGTCTCGCCTACGTCTCGCCCTCGAAGCACAACGACGTCCGGACGGCGTTCGCCAACCGACTCGCCGATGTCGCACCGGGCGACCTCTCGGACGTCCTCTTTGCCATCTCGGGGAGTGAGGCCAACGAGTCCGCCATCCAGATCGCCCGGGAGTACACCGGCGCGAACAAGGTGCTGACGCGGTGGCGCTCCTACCACGGGAGCACCTACGGCGCGGCGGCGCTCACCGGCGACCCCCAGACGCGCTCGGTGGTCGAGCGCCACGCCGCCGTCACCGGCGTCACCAAGTTCCTCCCGCCGATGGTCCACAACTCCCCGTTCGACGGCGACACGCCCGAGGAGATCGCCCAGCAGGCCGCAGACCACCTCGAGTTCGTCATCCGGAACGAGGGCCCCGACTCCGTCGCCGCGGTCCTCACCGAACCCGTCGCGGGGACGAGCGGCGCGTACCCGGCCCCCCCGGGCTACTTCGAGCGCGTGCGCGAAATCTGTGACGAGTACGACGTCCTGCTCATCTCCGACGAGGTCATCACCGGATTCGGCCGCTGCGGCGAGTGGTTCGGCATCGAGACCGAGGGCGTCGAACCCGACATGATAACCTTCGCGAAGGCCGCGACCAGCGGGTACGTGCCGCTCGCCGGCGTCATCTCCCGCCCGGAGATCGGCGAGCACCTGCGCGAACAGGGCGTCGACGTGGGGCAGACGTTCGCGGGCCACCCCGTGGGCTGTGCCGCCGGGATGGCCGCCTTCGACGCCTACGAGGACGGCCTCGTCGAGAACGTCCGGGAACTCGCGCCGACGCTCCAGTCGGCCCTCGAAGAGCTCGAGGCGGAACACGACGTGGTCGCCGACGTCCACGGTCGCGGGTTCCACTGGGGGGTCGAGTTCGCGGACCCCGAGACGGGCGAGTTCTTCGTCGACCCGCGCGTCGACCCCGACGCCGACAACCCGGTCTCGGAGGTCGCAGACGAGGCGATGGACCGCGGCGTCATCGTCGGCACCGGACGACCCGCCGCGATGCTCATCCTCTCGCCGCCGCTGCTCGTCGACGAGGACGACGTCAACGAGGCCGTCTCGGCCATCGACGAGGCCATCGAGGCCGTCTTCGACTGAGCGCGGGACCGACCGACGACCGCCCCCTTTTCGGTCTCCGCCGGGTGCGCGGTGCCTCCGTCACGGAGACGCGGTGCTGAGACGCGACGGCAGTGTCGGGACCGGCGCAGTTCGAGTGCAGGTGGCGGCGAGCCCCTCCATGGAACCGGGACGTCCGTGCGGTCAGTCGCCCGCGCCGCCGCTGATGCTCTCGAACTCGAAGTCCGGCGAGGTGGACTCGAACCGGTCGAGCGCGAAGTGCTCGCGGGTGAGACCGCACTCCTCGCCCGTGACGAACTCCCGGACCAGCGCGGCCGCGACCGGCGAGAGCATGATGCCCCGCCCGTGGAAGCCGGTGGCGACGACGAGGCCGTCGGGAGCGGCGTCGGGCGCGTCGACGACGGGTCGCGTGTCGGGCGTCGCGCCGTCGATACCGGCCCAGCCGTCGACGAGTGTGGTGCGCCCGAGCCCGTCGAAAAAGCGCGGGAGGAGGGCCGCGACGTGTTCGCCGAACGCCCGGTCTGCGTTCCGCACGGCGTTCTCGGGGTCGTCCTCGGCGGCGGACCACCCCCCGACCAGCAGGTCGCCGTTTCGCTCCCGGCGGAAGTAGACGTGTTCGTCCGGTATCGCCCCCATCGGGAACGACTCGTCCGTGTCGCGTTCCGGTTCGAGGACGACACACTGGGTCCGGTACGGTCGGAGGGGAATCTCGAGGACGTCACGGAGCAGGTCGCCGGTCCGCCACCCGGCGGCGGCGACGACGTGCGGCGCGCGGAGCGTCCCCGACGCCGTCTCCACCCCGCGCGCCGCGCCGTCCTCGACGACCAGACCGGTGACGGGCGTCCCGGTGCGGAACGCCGCGCCGTCGTCTGCCGCCTCCGCTTGCAGGGTGACGGCGTACGTGTACGGGTCGACGAAGCCCGTGTTCTCGAAGACGACGCCGCCGTCGACGGGGGCGGGGTCGAACCACGGGAACCGCCCGACGAGGTCGTCCGGGGCGAGAAAGGCGACGTCGAGGCCGTTCGACCGGAGGCGGTCGACCCGTCGCCGGGCGACGTCGCCGCGGCCCGCCTCGACGAGTTCGACGCTCGGCGCCCCGGTGAACGTGAACTCCCCGGTCCCGGAGAACTCGCGGAAGAACGCGTTCGCGTAGTCGGCGAGCGGCGGGTCGTCGCTGAACGACGGCGCGACGGTAATCTCTCCCGCGGCCCGCGCTGTCGCTCCCGCGGCGACGCCGGCCCTGTCGAGGACGGTCACGTCGTGGTCGGGGGCGAGTGCTCGGGCGACCGCACACCCGGCGACGCCCGCGCCGACGACGAGGACGTCGGCGTCGGCCGCGGCTGTGGGTCCCGTCATGGTCTCGACGCCGACAGGTCGGGACGTCCGGTCTGCCGCCCACGGCGCTCGGGCATGGGTGCAGGTGCGGGCAGCCCCGGCAAAAGCGTTCGGAACGGTGTGCTCTCGCCGTCGTTCGAGACAGCCCAACCGCACCGGTCGCTCGTCCGTGTAGCGACGCGACGCGTCCGCCTCGACCCCCGAACGGCCACAGACGAGCCCCCGTCGTACTGCGGGTTCCGCTTGCGTAGCTATTTATCGGCTCGGTGAGAAGCGTGCGACGATGTCACAACACGTCGCCGAACGACCGTCGGAGGTGCAGGAACTGAGGCACCTGCTCCGGGTCGACCTCTCGGCCGGCACCGTCGAAACCGAGGAGGTACCGGAGGACTACAGAGACCGGTTCGTCGCCGGGAAGGGTCTCGGAGCGGCCCTGTTGCTCGACGAGCTCGAACCCGGCACCGACCCGCTGTCACCGGCGAACAAGCTGGCGTTCATGTTCGGACCGCTCACCGGGTTCGCGCCGGGGACGTCGCGGTACGCCGTCGTCACGAAGTCGCCGCTGACGGGCGCGTTCGTCGACTCCTACTCGGGCGGGCACTTCCCGTCGAAGGTCCGGTTCGCGCTCCCGTCGTACCTCGGTATCGTCTTCGAGGGGAAGGCGGACCACCCCGTCTACCTGCGCATCGACGAGAGCGAGATATCGCTCGAGGACGCCACCGACCTCTGGGGGATGGACACCGAAGAGACGGCCGCGCAGTTCGCGGACAGGCACACGCGGACGGCGGCCATCGGCCCGGCGGGCGAGAACCTCGTCCGGTTCGCGACCGTCTCCAGCGACGAGGCGACCCACCACGCGGGGCGCGGCGGCGTGGGCGCGGTCATGGGGTCGAAGAACCTGAAGGCCGTCGTCGCCACGGGTCGGTCGCCGCCCGAGGCGCCCGACCTGCAGGACCTCCGGATCGAACACACCCAGCGACTCGGGACCAGCGAGGGTACCTCGTGGGCGCGCAACGGCGGGACGCAGCTCATCGTCGACTGGACCCAGGAGGTCGGCGCGCTCCCCACGCACAACTGGACGAAAGGGCAGCTAGCCGACGTCGACTCGCTCAACATCGAGACGTTCTCCGAGGGGCACGTCGGGACCGACTCCTGTTACAGCTGTCCGGTGGCCTGCGGGCACGTCGTCGACTTCGAGGGGAGCGGTCGCGAGGGCGCGTTCGAGGACGCCCACGTCGACTGGGGACCGGAGTACGAGACCATCGGGATGATGGGCGCGAACACGGACATCACCGACGTCACGGGCGTGACGGAACTCGCGCGGCGGGCCGACACCCTCGGGATGGACTCGATCACCCTCGGCAACGTCATCTCGTTCACGATGGAAGTCGTCGAGGAGGGCCTCGTCGACTACGACCTCGAGTGGGGCGACGCCCGGAAGGCGGCGGCGCTCGTCGAGGACATCGCCCACCGGAACTCCGAGGTCGCAGACGCGCTCGCGGAGGGGACCCGCCGGGCCGCAGAGACACTCGCGGACGGAGACGAGCGCGCGCGGAGAGCGGCGATTCAGGTCAAGGGGATGGAACTGCCCGCCTACGAACCGCGGGCCTCTATCGGGATGGCACTCGCGTACGCCACCTCCGACCGCGGCGGATGCCACCAGCGCGCGTGGCCGATCGGCTCGGACGCCCTCGGCGGCGAGCGGGACCCGCTGAGCACCGAGGGCCACGCCGAAGTCGTAGTCGACGAGCAGGACGAGAACGCCCTCGTCTACAGCATGGTCACCTGTAACTTCACCGCGTACAACTACGAGTACGTCGCCGAGTGGCTGAACGAACTCGGCTACGACGTGACCGAGGAGCGACTGCAGGAGGTCGGCGAGCGGGCGTGGAACATGACCCGACTGTTCAACGTCCGCGAGGGCCTCGACCGCGAGGACGACGAGATGCCCGAGCGGTTCACCGAACCGCTCCAGAGCGGCGGTCCCGCCGACGGCAACCGCATCACCGAAGCGGAGTTCGAGACGATGCTGGAGGAGTACTACGAACTGCGCGGGTGGGACGACGACGGCGTCCCGACCGAAGCGACGCTCTCCCGTCTCGGCATCGACGACTTCGCTCCCGCGAACGTCTAGGGGCAGGGACGGCAACACCCACTCCGGACCGCCGGCGTCTTCATCACCGGGACGACGTCCGGGAGCGACCGTGCCGATTCGGCGGCGGGGGACGGGGCACAGATTCACGAACCACTGCGGCGAACACGACACGCACACGATGACGATCGACCAGATATCGGACGGCGAACGGGCGAAAAACTACGTCGACGGCGAGTGGAGGGTTCCCTCCGCTGCGGGACAGGACGTCGTCGACCCGGCGACGGGCGAGGTACTCGGCCACGTCGGCTTCAGCGACGAGGCCGACGTCGACGCCGCCGTCGCGGCCGGACAGGAGGCCTTCGAGGAGTGGGGGTCGCTCCCCGTCGAGGAGCGGATTCAACCGCTGTTCAGGCTGAAGAGCCTGCTCGAGGAGAGCCAGGACGAACTCGCGGAGGTGCTCGTCACCGAACACGGCAAGACGTTCGACGAGGCGAAAGGCGAGATCCGGCGCGGCATCGAGAACGTCGAGGTCGCCTGCGGCATCCCGTCGATGATGCAGGGCGGGCACCTGCCGAACGCGGCACCGAACATCGACGAGACCGCGGTCAGAAAACCCCTCGGGGTCTTCACCGCCATCACGCCGTTCAACTTCCCGGCGATGATTCCGCTGTGGTTCCTCCCTTACGCCGTGGCGACCGGCAACGCGTTCGTCCTGAAGCCGAGCGAGCGCGACCCCTACACGCCCCAGCGAATCGTCGAACTGATCGCGGAGGCGGGCTTCCCCGAGGGCGTCGTCAACCTCGTCCACGGCGGCCCCGACACCGTGAACGCCCTCCTCTCACACGAGGGCGTCGTCGGGGCGTCTTTCGTCGGGAGCACGCCGGTCGCCAGGCACGTCTACGAGACGGCCGCGAAGCACGGCAAGCGGGTGCAGGCGCAGGGCGGCGCGAAGAACCACATCGTCGTCTCGGCGAACGCCGACATGGACCTCGCCGTCGAGCAGACCGTGGGCTCTGCGTTCGCCAACTCCGGTCAGCGGTGTCTGGCGAACCCCACCGCGGTCGTCGAGGACGCAGTCTACGACGAGTTCGTCGACCGCCTCGCCGACGCCGTCAGGGACGTCGCGGTCGGGCCGGGCCTCGAAGACGGCGTGGACATGGGGCCGCTGACGACCCCCGACCACCGCGACCGCGTCGTCGACTTCATCGAGACGGGCGTCGAGGAGGGCGCGACGCTGCTCGTCGACGGCCGCGAGGCAGACGTCTCCGCCACCGAGGAGGGGAACTACCTCGCGCCGACGCTCTTCGGCGACGTGACCACCGACATGACCATCGCCCGCGAGGAGATATTCGGTCCCGTACTCGGCCTGATTCGCGCCGAGGACTTCGGCGACGCCATCGACGTGGTCAACGAGTCGCGCTTCGGGAACGCCGCGAGCCTGTTCTCGCGGGACGGCGGCGAGGCCCGCCGCTTCCGCCACGAGGTGGACGCCGGCAACCTCGGCGTCAACGTCGGCACCGCGGCGCCGATGGCGTTCTTCCACTTCGGCGGGTGGAAGGACTCGTTCTTCGGCGACCTGCACGCGCAGGGCGAGGACATGATTCACTTCTACACCGACAAGGCCGTCTACATCGAGCGCCACGTCTGAACGAACCGACGCGCCACGTCTGAGCGAATCGGCGCGCCACGTCTGAGCGAATCGGCGCGTCGCTCCCGGCCCGGTCGGCACGTCGCCCCCGGGCGAGATGGCACGTCACGCCCGACCGAATCGGCGCCCGTCCCCCGCCCGCACTCGACGGGCGGGATTTTACCGCCGGGGTGCGAATCCCTCGCCGTGACCGTACGCGACCTGACCAGACCGGTCGAGGCGGGGATGCCGACGTACCCGGGGGACCCCCCGGTCCGGGTCGACGACCACGCGACGTTCGACGGCGACGGCTACCGGGTGTCGGCGCTCGAACTCGGCAGTCACACGGGGACCCACGTCGACGCCCCGAGCCACACCGAACCCGACGGGCGCACGCTCGGGTCGTTCCCGGTCGAGGCGTTCCGCTTCGAGGCCCGGCGGATCGACTGTCGCGGCCTCGCCCCACGGGCGCCCGTGACGCCGGACGCCCTCCCGCCGGCCTCGGAGGCCGTCGACCTCCTCGTCTTCGACACCGGGTGGGCCGACTGCTGGGGAATGCCCGGGACGGTCGACCACCCCTACCTCGCGCGAGAGACGGCAGCGCGATGCGCGGCGCGCGGGTGTCACGTCGCCACCGACGCGCTCAGCGTCGACCCGACACCGGACGACGGCGGTCCCGGAGACGTCGCCGGCGACGACGGTCCCGGCGGCGAGGACGAACCGGACGGCGTGCCCGCCCACCACGCGCTCCTCGGGGACGAGCGCCTGATTCTGGAGAACCTGTGCAACCTCGGCGGCGTCCCGGACCGGTTCACCCTCCACGCGTACCCGCTGGCGCTGGACGCGGACGGCGCGCCGGTGCGGGCGGTGGCCGTCTGGGAGTGAGCGTCGGGAGCCCGCAGGCGCGGCCCCGCGGGCGACAGAAGACATATACCCGTCCTGGCGGACGTTCACACGATGCCCTCCAGACGTCGCGTCCTCGGAGCAGTCGCCACGCTGGCCGCGTCCAGCGGGTGCGTGTTCGACCGGAACCTCGGGAGCGGGAGCTCGAAGTCGCTCCACTTCGAGTCGGTCCCGGAGTCGGAACTCGGTGCGGCGTACGTCGCCGACGAGAGCGAGTGGACGCCGGTCCAGCGCTCTCTCGTCGGCGACGGCGTCCCCGGGGAGGCGGATGCGTACGGCGTCCGGCCGTTCGAGGCCGACGAGTTCGTCCTCGCGGACGGCATCTACTACGAGGTGTCCGTCACCGAAGACGGGACCGAGACGGTCGAGCGACCCGTACTGAGCGCCGAGGCGGTCGACGAGGCGGACGGGGAGGTCGGCGACTTCGGGAACCTCTCGCCGACGGACCTGCAGGCGGTCAAGTGCGCCGTCGCCTCCACCGACGACGACAGTCCGGACCCGTGCGTGATACACGCGGGCGAGGCGAGCGCGTTCTGGCCCGACCCGGACTTCGAGTACGTCCGGGTGTCCGACGACCTCTTTCGCCTCCACGCCGAGGAGCAGTCCGTCTCGCTCACCCGGTACCGCTACGAGTTCGAGCGGGTGGCGGACAGCCACGCGGCGTTCCTCGAGCGGTACCGGGACGAACTGGTCGCGGTCGACTTCGACGCGGCGTCGCTCACCGACGAGCAGCGCGAGATGCTCCGGACCGCCGCTTCCGAGGGCGTCTACGAGGAGTCGCCGCCGTACTCGGACGGCTACAGCGACCTGCTCGACCGCCTCGACGAGGCGGCGACGAGGCGGAAGTCCTACGTCCGGTTCGACGGCGGCTACTACCTCGCGTGGACGCTCGTCGTCGCCGCCGACTGAATCTTAGAACGCCAGCACGAGGAGGAACGCGACGAGCATCGCGCCCGTGAGGAGGACCTGCACCACGGCGGACCCGAGCATCCCGACCGTCGCGTAGGCGGCGGTCCGCCCGGAGGCGTCGGCGTCGCGGTTCCGGTAGAACTCGACGGCGAACACCGTGCCGGCGACGCCGACGAGGACGCCGAGGGGGCCGGCGACGAACAGGAAGAGCAGTCCGGCGAGAGCCGCAAGCGCCGTCGTCGCCATCGACGCCCCGCCGGCGCGGGCGGCCATCGCTCCGGCGAACCAGTCGACTGCGACCGTGAGCAGACCGACGGCGAGAAAGCCCGCGAGCGCGAGCGGTCCCGGGTCGGCGTAGCCGGTCGACCACCAGTAGAGGAGGACCCCCGCGAGCGACAGCGCCGCACCGGGGAGTGCCGGGACCGCGCTCCCGACGACGCCGAGGACGAGAAGCGCCAGTGCCGCGAGAGCGAACGCGTCGAGCATACCCGCTCTCCGGGCCGGCGCGTGAAACCCGTACCGGTGTCCGACGCGTCGAACTCGCCCGGTCTGTCGCGCCGGAGAGAGTCGGTCCGCGTCCGCGGTGCGACGCCCCGCGCCGGTGAGAGTCGGTCCGCAGACGCCGTGTCGACGACCG
>JBDGSQ010000121.1:0-13730 GCA_042217455.1 Haloferacaceae archaeon
TTCGCCTCGCGGCCCTCCTCGACGACCCCGTAGTTCAGACCGGCGATGTCCGCGCCGTTCACCGTCGCCATCCGGAGGACGTCCGACGCGGAGACGTCTGCGAGTTTCGCGGCGAACTCCATCTCCCGGAACATCGAGGGGCTGTTGAGCATCACGTTGTCCGTGCCGAGCGCGACGGTGGTCCGGTCGACGAGTTCCCGGATCGGGGGGACGCCGACGTTCGTCACGAGATTCGAGCGGGGGCAGACGACCACCGGCACGTGGCTGTCCTCGATGCGGTCGAGGTGGAGCGGTTCGGGGTGGACCACGTGGACCACGAAGTCCGGGTCGAGGTCCAGCGCCGGGTTGACGTCGTGGGAGTCGCGCTCGCCGGCGTGGATGCCGAACAGTTTGCCGGCCCGTCGGGTGGTGTTTCTAATCGCCTCGAAGTCGCCGTCGCGCGCGCCGCTCGCGCCGAACCCGTCTGCGGCCTCCATCGCCTCCTCGGTCTCGCGGCCGAGGATGACGGCCTCCACGTCGCGGTCCGCGAGCGCCCGTCGAATCGCCCGGACGCCCTCCACTCCCCCCTCCCGGAATTCGACGCAGGCGGCGGTGCCGGACTGCTCCATCATCCGCAGGGAGCGACCCATCGCCTGCACCTTCTCCGCCGCGGTGGCCTGCCGGAGCAAGCGGTGTTTCAGCCCGTCCGGCGGTGCCACGAGTTCGTCGAGCGAGAGGCCACCGCCCGCCTCCTTGGCGATGGAGTCGCCGATGTGGGTGTGGGCGTTGACGAACGCCGGCAGGACGATGGCCGTCGAGTCGGTCTCTGTCTCCTCGACGGCGGTTATCTCGCCGTCCTCGACGACGACCCTCCCCCGGACCGGTTCCATCTCCCGCCCGCGAATCACCGTACCCTCGACGTGTGTCGGCATCGGTCAGATGCAGTGGACCGGGTACCTTGAACCCACCTGTTTCGCCTCACCGTCCTCGGATGAACCCACCCGTTTCGCCTCACCGTCCTCAAGTGAACCCACCCGTTTCGCCCCACCGTCCTCAAGTGAACCCACCCGTTGCGGGCCACGGTCCCCGGGTCCGCCCGTCACTGGAACTCGTCGAGCGTCGCGTGGACGCCGTGGCGCACGTGGCTGACGAGCGCGCCGTCGATGTCCAGTCCGAGGGTCCGCACCGCGGCGCGGCCGACCTGCTCTGTCACGTCCGCGGGGGCGTAGACGCCCAGCCGCCACTGGTGGCGCTGGGCGGTCCGGAGCGCGCCGACCAGCGGCGACTGGCGGTCGAGCCGTCGCACCTCGCCGTTGACCATGACCCGGGAGGACGACTCGGTCATCGACGGCTCGGCGGGGACGTCGACGACCACGTCGATCGGGTCGACGTCGGCGGCGTCGGCGACCTCGCGCTCCAGTCGCCGCACCTCGTCGTGGTCGGCGTCGAGGACGGAGGCCGGGACGTCGAACAGTTCGGCCCACACGGCGCGCTTGAGCAGGTCGCGGTTGGCGAGTCGCCGCGCCATCCCCTCGGTGGCGGGGGTCGTCCGGAGCGCGTCCAGCAGGGCGTAGTCGTCCATGCGCCTGACCTCCTCGGCGGCGACGTCCGCGTCGTCGATGAGTCGCTCCGTGGCCCGGCGGAGCATCGCCTTCCCGATGCGGGCGACGTGGTGCTGGTAGACAGTCGGGTTCATCAGCGCCCGCGCGAGCAGCAGGCTCTCTGCGGTCTGGACGTTCCCCTCGTCGAGGACGAGTTCGCCGTCGACGAACGTGAGCCCCCGGATGAGCCGCTGGTGGTCGATGGTCCCGTAGGGGACGCCCGTGTGGTGGGCGTCGCGGACGAGGTAGTCCATCCGGTCGACGTCGAGCTCCCCGGAGACCAGCTGGCCGTACTGGCCCTCGCCGGCGACGAGGTCGGCGACGGCGGAGGGGTCGATGTCGTGGTCGCGGAGGACCTCGCCCACCTCGCCGGTGGCGAGCAGGTCGTCCACGTCGTCGTGGTAGAGGCCCGTCCGCCGGTGGACGAGGTCCTCGACGTTGTGGCTGTAGGGGGCGTGGCCGACGTCGTGACAGAGCGCGGCGGCGCGCACGCGCTCTGCCTGCTGTCCCTCGATGCCGAGGTGGTCGAGGGCCCGTGCGGCGAGGTGGTAGACGCCGAGGCTGTGCTCGAACCGCGTGTGGTTGGCCGAGGGGTAGACCAGCGAGACGGTCCCCAGTTGCCTGATGCGGCGGAGTCGCTGGACTGCGGGCGTGTCCAGCAGCGACGCCGCGACGCCCTCGACCTCGATGTGGTCGTGGACGCTGTCTTTGACGGTGAGCATGGTGGGACGTTGGTCGTCATCCGGTTTAAACTCGGGCGGGGGTTCGTCGCCGCGGCGGTCCGCCCGAGTGCGAACGTTCTAAGGCGAGTGATTCGTACCCACCAGACATGGTTACCTTTCTCGCAGGGGGGACGGGGACGCCGAAGCTCCTCGACGGCGCGCGCGAGGTGTTCGACGACGTCACCGTCGTCGGCAACACCGGCGACGACGTCGAACTCGGCGGGCACCTCGTCTGTCCGGACATCGACACGGTCCTCTTCGACGGCGGCGGCGTCCTCGACCGCGAGACGTGGTGGGGCATCGCCGGCGACTCCACCGAGACCCACGAGGAGCTCCACCGGCTCGCGTCGGCCGCGGGTCTCGAAACCGGTCCGCGCTACCTGCCCCCCGAGGCCCAGACCGCCGGCCGCGACATCGCCCGGTGGCGGCGCTTCTCCGGCGTCGCCGAGTTCATGGAGATCGGCGACCGGGACCGAGCGGTCCACGTCACCCGGACGAGCCTGCTCGACGAGGGGCGGTCGCTCACCGAGGTCACGCGGACGCTCGCGGACGCGTTCGGGCTCGAATTCGACCTCCTGCCGGTGAGCGACGACCCCGTGGCGAGCATCGTCCACACCGACGAGGGCGAGATGCACTTCCAGGAGTACTGGGTCGCCCGCCGGGCCGAACCCGAGGTGCGGGACGTGGAGTTCCGGGGAGGAGACGAGGCGGCGGCGACCCCGGAGGTGCTGGAGGCGCTCTCCGGGCCGGTGGTCGTCGGGCCGTCGAATCCGGTGACGAGCATCGGGCCGATGCTCGCCGTGTCGGGCGTTCGAGAGGCGCTCGGAGACGCCCCCGTGGTCGCCGTCTCGCCGTTCGTCGAGGACCGGGTGTTCTCCGGGCCGGCGGCGGAACTGATGCGCGGCGTCGGCTACGAGGCCAGCACGGCGGGCGTCGCCGACGCCTACCCCTTCGCCGACGCGTTCGTCCTCGACGACGACGACGGGACCGACCTCGACCGAGCGGTCGTCCGGACCGACACCGAGATGGACGGCGCGGAGGACGCGACTCGGGTGTCCCGCGCCGTCGCAGACGCGCTCGCGGCGCTGGAGGCGTAATGTTCGAGCCACGGGTCGCCCTCGCCAGCCTGAGCGGGCGTTCCGACGCGGCGTGGGCGCGGGCGCAGGCCGAGCACGTCGGCGCGGCGTTCCTCGGCGGCGTCGCCCTCGACGGCCCCTCGCGGCGGGCCGCCGGGGAACTCGTCGCCCGCGGCCGCGAGGAGTTCCTCCCGGAGGACCCGGTGGCCTTCGTCGAGGCCGAACTCGCCGCGCTCGACGGCGAACCGCTCCGCGCCGGCGTCAACGTCCGGAGCACGACCCTCGACCCGGTCCGCGAGGCGGCGCGGGTCTGCGCCGACCGCGGCGCGATGCTCGAAGTCAACGCCCACTGCCGACAGGAGGAGCTGTGCGCAGTCGGGTGCGGCGAGACGCTCCTGCGGGACACCGACAGGCTCGCCGCGTTCGTCGCCGCGGCGGCCGACGAGGGCGCGGAGGTGAGCGTGAAGGTCCGCGCCGAGGTGCCGGGCGTCGACCTCGCGGAGACGGCCCGCGCGGTCGAGGAGGCGGGGGCGGCCGCCGTCCACGTCGACGCCATGGACACCGAGTCCTCGGTCCGCGAGGTGGCCGACGCCGCGGACCTGTTCGTCGTCGCCAACAACGAGGTCCGCGGACGGGCGAGCGTCCGCGAGTACCTCGCCTACGGTGCCGACGCCGTGAGCGTCGGGCGCGCGAGCGACGACCCGGCGGTCCTCTCGCGGGTGCGCGAGGCCGTCGACGAGTGGGTCGCAGACGAGACGCCGCAGTAGTCGACAGCGGGCGAGTCACCGTCGTAATCGACTGCGGGCGAGACGCCGCCGTAATCGACTGCGGGCGAGACGCCGCAGTAGCCGACTGCGGGAGAGACGTCGCAGTAGCCGACTGCGGGAGAGACGCCGCAGTAGTCGACTGCGGGAGAGACATCGCCGTAGTCCACTACCGGGGAGGGCGGTCGATTCGGTGGGAGGCGGACCATACTTGTACGCCCTGGCCCAACGGCGACCATGCGCACGCCGGCCGCGAACGCCGAACTCGCGCTCCTGGTCGAGGTGGCCGCCACGCCCAAACCCGGGAACGTCGACCGCCACCGCGACCTGCCGGACCTCCGCTTCGAGCACTTCCTCGCGGGGGCCGTCGGCGCGCGGCCGGGACTGGAACGCGCGGCCGAGGGCGCGCCGGTCGGCGACGCCTTCGAGGAGGCCGTCGCGGGCATGAGCCGGCAGTCCGGCGGCAACACCCAGTTCGGGTGCCTGCTCCTGCTCGTGCCGCTGGTGAGCGCGGCCGCGGACGACGACCTCACGCCGGAGGGGGTCGACCGCGTCGCTGAGTCGACCACCGTCGCGGACGCCGCCGCGTTCTACCGGGCCTTCGAGCACGTCGACGTCGCCGTCTCCGACCCGCCGGACGACGCTGACGGCCTCGACGTCCGCCGCGGGAGCGACGCGATTCCGACCCTCAGAGCACGCGAACTGACGCTCCGGGACGTGCTGGCGCTGAACACCGACGACGGCAACGCCCGCGAGTGGACCTCCGGGTTCGAGCGGACCTTCGCGGCCGCGGAGGCGATTCGCGCGGAGGAGGGGCCGCTCGCCGACAGGGCGGCGCGGGCGTTCCTCCGCCTGCTCGCCACGGAACCGGACTCGCTCGTGGCGGTCCGGCACGGGGACGAGACGGCCCGCGAAGTCAGCGAGCGAGCGTCGGCCGTCGTCGGCGACCTGCGCGCCGCCGAGGACCTCGCAGACCGGTTCGTCGACGAGGGGGTCAACCCGGGGACGACGGCGGATATCACGAGCGCCGCGCTGTTCGTCGCGCTGGAGCGGGGGGTCGAGGTGTGAGCGGGGGGCGCGAGGGCGCTGGCGAGAGCGCTGACTGCTGTGTCACCGGCGGCGACGCGGACGCGGACTGGCCGGTCGACCTCCGCGGCGTCACGGAGTCGGTGGTCTCGACGCTCGGGCCGAACGGCCTGTGGAACGTCGCCGCCCTCGGCCTGCACGCGGGCGACCCGGTCACCGCGCGGACGTGGGGGAACACCCGCACCCGCCGGAACTTCCACCGGCGCGGCGGCGGCGTCGTCCAGTTCACGAGCGACCCGCGGGACTTCGTCGACGCCGCGCTCTCGATACGCGAGGGGGAGTCGCCGGTCCTCGACTCCGCGGACGCGTGGGTCAGGGTCGAGGTGGCGCGGGCGAACGAGGGCGAGGACGGCGGCACGCGGTGGGAGGAGTGGGAACTCGTCCCCGTCGAGAGCGAAGTGCGCCGCGAGCGCGTGCCGACGGTCAACCGCGGCTTCTACGCCGTCGTCGAGGCGACGGTCGCGGCGTCGCGCCTCGACGTGCCCGCCTACGACACCGAGACGCTCCTCGAACGGCTCTCGTACTTCGAGGAGACGGTCCGGGCGTGCGGCGGGTCCGCAGAGCGAGAGGCCTTCGAACGCCTGTCCGCGTACACCGACTGGCGCGAACTGCGTAACGAATCGTTTTAGTGCTTCACTCGGGAATAGACCCCTATGCCAATCAAGCCGAAGTACGTCAAGCAGCTCGGGGGCATCCTCCTCGAACGGTACCCGGAAGCGTTCAACACCGACTTCGAGACGAACAAGGAGAACGTCGCCAGACTGACCAACATCGAGTCCAAGAGCGTCCGGAACCGCATCGCCGGGTACATCACGCGCAAGAAGTCCTCCGCGGCCGCGACGGCGTAACTGCGAGTCTCTCCTCGGTTCGCGCTGTGCCCGCGAGCGACCGCTCTCCCCCGGCGGTCACCGTCTACCGGCGACGCGCAGAACTGGTCCGGTCCCCTGCGACGCGCAGAACTGGTCCGGTCCCCCGCGGCGGTCAGAACCTGTCTGTCCGCCCCGACGCCGTCCACGCGTCGGTCGGTGCGCCGGTCGGTACCCGGACGCGGCGGCTCTGTAGCGAGTCGAGTCGGCCGGCGAACGTCCACCGCTTTCCCTCCCACGTCTCCTCGGTCGATTCGGCCGCGACCGCGGCGGCGACTTCCTGGTCGCGCAGGTGCGCGCCGACGGCGGCCGCGATGGCCGCGGCCTCCGCCGGGTCGGCGTCGTCCGGCACGTCGAGTCCGTCGAGCAGGGTCTCGGTCGTCACCATGGTCAGAGCGGGATGTTGCCGTGTTTCTTGTCGGGGAGCGAGTCGCGCTTGGTGCGGAGCATCTCGAGGTCGGAGGCGAGGCGCGCCCGGGTCTCCGGCGGTTCGATGACGTCGTCGATGAAGCCCCTGTCGGCGGCCGAGTAGGGGTTGGCGAACTCCTCGCGGTACTCCTCGATGAGTTCGTCGCGGCGGGCGTCCGGGTCGTCTGCGGCCGCTAGCTCCTCGCGGTAGAGGATGTTGACCGCGCCCTGCGGTCCCATCACCGCGATCTCGGCGGTCGGCCACGCGTAGTTGACGTCGGCGCCGAGGTGCTTCGAGGCCATGACGTCGTAGGCACCGCCGTACGCCTTCCGGGTGATGACCGTCAGGAGCGGCACCGTCGCCTCGGAGTAGGCGTACAGCAGTTTCGCGCCGTGGCGGATGATGCCGTTGTGCTCCTGGTCGGTGCCGGGCATGAACCCCGGCACGTCGACGAAGGTGACGATGGGGACGTTGAACGAGTCGCAGGTCCGGACGAACCGGGCGGCCTTCTCGGAGGCCTCGATGTCGAGCGTCCCGGCGTTCACCCGGGGCTGGTTGGCGACGACGCCGACCGACCGGCCGTCGAGGCGGGCGAAGCCGACGACCATGTTCTTCGCGAAGTTCTCGTGGACCTCGAAGAACGAGCCCTCGTCGAGCACCGACCCGATGACGTCGTGCATGTCGTAGGGCTTCCGTGGCTGGTCGGGCACGACCTCGTTGAGTTCTTCGTCGGCGCGCTCGGGGTCGTCCCACGGCTCCGCCCGCGGCGGGTCCTCGACGTTGTTCTGCGGCAGGTACGAGAGCAGGCGGCGAATCTGGTCGAGCGCCGCCTCCTCGTCCTCGGTGGCGAAGTGGGCGACGCCGCTGGTCGAGGTGTGGGTGACCGCGCCGCCGAGTTCCTCGAAGCTCACCTCCTCGCCGGTGACCGTCTCGATGACCTCCGGCCCGGTGATGAACATGTGACTCGAGTCCTTGACCATGAACGTGAAGTCCGTCAGCGCGGGCGAGTAGACCGCGCCGCCGGCGCACGGTCCCATGATGGCGGATATCTGCGGGACGACGCCGCTGGCCTCGGTGTTTCGTCTGAAGACTTCGCCGAACCCGCCGAGGCTGGCGACGCCCTCCTGGATGCGTGCGCCGGCGGAGTCGTTGAGACCGACGATGGGCGCGCCCACCTCCACCGCCTTGTCCATCACCTTGTTGACCTTCTCGGCGAACACTTCCCCGAGCGACCCGCCGAACACGGTGAAGTCGTGGGCGAAGACGAAGACGGTGCGCCCGTCGACGTCGCCGTACCCGGTGACGACGCCGTCGCCCGGCAGCTGCTGTTCCTCCATGCCGAACTTGTGGGTCCGGTGGGTGCGGAACTGGTCGAACTCGGTGAAGGTCCCGTCGTCGAGGAAGTAGTCGACCCGCTCGCGGGCGGTCATCTTCCCCTTCTCGTGTTGCTTCTCGATGCGGTCCTCGCCGCCGCCCTGTTGCGCCCGCGCTCGCTTCTCGCGGAGTTCCTCTATCCGCTCGTCCATAGTCATGCGAGACCACCAGCGTTCATCGGTGAAAACGTCCACCGAGCGACGCAAAAGGATTCCGCAACGGGGAGCGAAACCCCGTGGCGCGGGCGACCGCGCCTGACCGGGCGACGCGGGGCTGACCGGCCCTCCGGAGGGATTCTGACGACCGGGAGACGACGGGTGAATCGGCCCCGTACACCGTGACGGTCAGGCCTCGCCGTAGACCGGAACGGCCGCGCCGCTGGTCACCTCGGCCCCGTCGCTGCACAGGAAGGCCATCACCCGGGCGACCTGTGCGGGCTTCACCCACTCGTCCTCCGGGCCGCCCAGCATCTCTCTGTTCGCGGGGGTGTCGAGGACGCTCGGCATCACGGCGTTCGAGCGGACGACGCCGAGGTTCTCCTCGGCCACCGTCTCCGTGAGGATGCGGACGCCGGCCTTCGAGGCCCGGTAGGGGCCGTCGCCCTCGCCGCCCTCGAGGGAGGCCCGGGCCGAGACGGAGACGACTGCCCCCTCCGTCTCGCGGAGGTGGGGGATGGCGTGCTTCGAGGCGAGGAACATCGTCTTGAGGTTCACGTCCATCACGAGGTCGAACGTCGAGACGTCCGTCTCCGCGACGGGGTTGCCGCCGCGCCACGTCCCCGCGACGTTCAGGAGGACGTCGAGTCGGCCGTGGTCGGACACGACCTGCTCGACCACGCGCGAGACGTCGCTCTCGTCTGTGAAGTCGCCCCGGTAGAACGTCACGTCGCCCCCGGTGTCGAGGAGGGCGTCCTCGTCGTCCGGCGGGACGACGTCGGTGGCGGCGACTGTCGCTCCCGCGTCCTCGAACGTCTCCACGACGGCGCTGCCGAGCGCGCCGCTCGCTCCGGTGACGAGTGCCACCCGGCCGCTGAAGTCGAACGCGACTGACATGGTGTGCCAGTCGCTCGCACGGGACAAAAAACCGCCGCGTGGAGGGCGAGCGGTGAACCGCCGGGACGGAGCGTGACCCCCACGTGACGGTCCCCCCACGTGAGCGAGCGTGAAAAACACGCGCCGACCGGTGGTGACTATTATCTTCATGGATAACTATTAGCGATTCGAGCGAGGCGTTCAGAACGATGGGTTCAGACGACACGACCGAGGAGATTCTCGCACCGAGACTGAAGGCCCTCAGACGCGAGGGCAGAGAGTCCCCGGAGACGCTCTGGGGTCGCCGCGCGGCCGAGTTACACTGGTTCGAGCCGTGGGACGCCGTGCTCACCACAGACGGGCCGGGCGAGTTCACGTGGTTCGAGGGCGGGAAGACGAATCTCAGTTACAACGCGCTCGACTACCACGTCGCGCAGGGGCGCGGCAACCGGGCCGCGATGGTGTTCGAGACGGGCGAGCGAGACGCCACCCGCGTCTACACCTACGCGGAACTGCTCCACGGGGTGAAGCGGACGGCGGCGATGCTCCGGGCCTTCGGCGTCGGCGAGGGCGACCGGGTGACCATCTACCTGCCCATGTGCCCGGAGGCCGTCGTCTCGATGCTCGCGTGCACCCGCATCGGCGCGATCCACTCGGTCGTCTTCGGCGGGTTCGGGGCCGGCGCGCTCGCGGACCGCATCGAACTCGCCGAACCGACGGTCCTCCTGACGGCGGACGTCGGCTTCCGCAACGGCGACGAGGTGGACCTGCGCTCTATCGTGAACCGGACGTTCGACGAGTACGAGTCCGTCACCGAGTTCGTCGACGATGTGATTCTCCTGGAACGCGGTGCCGGCGACGTGGCCCTCCGCGAGACCGAGACGCGCTGGCGCGACGCCATCGCGCGGGGCGAGGGCGAGGACGACTCCCACGTCGAGACGTCGGCGACGGACCCGGCGTTCATCCTCCCGACGTCGGGGACGACGGGCAAGCCGAAGGGGACGGTCCACCAGCACGGCGGCTACCAGGTCCACGTCCACGCGATGGCCGACTGGATGTTCGGGATGGACGGGGAGGACGTCTGGTTCGCCACCTCCGACGTCGGCTGGATCGTCGGCCACTCCTACATCGTCTACGCGCCGCTGCTCGTCGGTGCGACCACCGTCGTCTACGAGGGGACGCCGGTCTACCCCGACGCGGGCGTCTGGTGGGACCTCGTCGAGCGCCACGGCGTCACCAAGATATTCACCGCGCCGACGGCGATACGGGCGCTCGCCGGCTACGACGACGAGTACCACGAGCGGGCGGACCTCTCGACGCTCGACGTCGTCTTCTCCGCGGGCGAACCGCTCAACCCGCCCGCGTGGCGCTGGCTCCAGAAGGAGGTCCTCGACGACGCGAAACCGGTCATCGACCACATGTGGCAGACCGAGACCGGCGGGCCGATAATCGGCAACCCGTACGGCATCAACCTGCTTCCCATCCGGCCCGGTTCGGCCGGGGTCGCGCTCCCGGGCGTCGAGGTGCAGGTCGTCGACTTCGACGGCGAGCCCGCCGCGGCCGGCGAGGAGGGCGCGCTCGTCGTCACCCAGCCGTTCCCGGGGATGACCCCGACGCTCTGGGAGGGCCACGACCGCTACCGGCGGGAGTACTGGGAGCAGATACCGGGCGCCTACTGGGTCGGCGACGCCGTCTCGATGGACGAGGACGGGTACCTGTGGTTCAGCGGCCGGGCCGACGAGGTCATCACCATCGCCGGCCACCGCATCGGCCCGACCGACGTCGAGGACGCCCTCGTCGGCCACGAGGCGGTCGTGGAGGCGGCAGTCGTCGGCAAGCCCGACCCCGAGAAGACCGAGGTCGCCTCGGCTTTCGTCGTGCTCACCGACGGGACGGAGTCGAGCGGCGACCTCGGGGAGGAGCTGCGAGACCGGGTCCGACAGGAGGTCGGCCCGATCGCCATCGTCGAGGACGTGGAGTTCGTCGACCAGCTCCCGAAGACCCGCTCCGGGAAGATCATGCGCCGGACTATCCGCGACATCCTGCTCGAACAGGACCTCGGCGACGTCTCCACCATGGAAGACGAGACGGCAGTCGAGGCGATTCGGGAGGCCGTCGAGGACGTCGAGGTCGACGCCGACGTCGAGTGAGCCACCGGCCCGGGCGACCGTCCCGGCGGTGGGGCGTCGACGTCGAGTGAGGCGCCCACCCGAACGATTTTACCGGCGGGCGGTACACGTCGCCGACGTGAAGCGCGTCAGGGTGGCCGACGGCGACGCCGAGGCCGTGGGCGACGAGAGCGAGCGCCGCGGACTGACCGACCCGCTCGGCGCGAGCGACCTCGCACTCAACCGGTACCGAATCGCGCCGGGCGAGGGCTTCCCCGGCGGCCTCCACGCACACGCCGACCAGGAGGAGGTGTTCGTCGTCCTCGCGGGCGAGGCGACGTTCGCGACGCTCGACGGTCCGGTCACCGTCGGCGAGGGCGAGGCGATTCGATTCGCGCCCGGCGAGTACCAGTCGGGCAGGAACGACGGGGAGACGGACCTCGTGGCGCTGGCGCTGGGCGCGCCGCGCGACAGCAAGGACGTGCGCGTCCCCATCCGGTGTCCAGACTGCGGCCACGGGGACCTGCGGCCGGTCCGGCGCGGCGGCGAAACCGCTCTCGTCTGCCCGGCGTGCGGCGGCGAACGCCTCGCCCGGGGGTGTCCGGCGTGCGGGCGAGCGGAGCTGCGGGTCGAACCGGGCGAGGAGGCCCGCACCGTCGTCGTCTGTCCCGACTGCGGCGAGGAGGTACCGGACCCGTTCGCGTGAGTCGCCTCGGCGGTGCTGGCGGCAGTCGGGCGAGTCGTCTCGGCGGTACGCGGGGCGTTCGCGTGAGTCGCCTCGGCGGTGCTGGCGGCGCTCACGAGGACTCGTCTCGTCGGTGTGCGCGGCCTCAACGTGAGCCCTCTGGGCGGTGCTGGCGGCAGTCGCGTCAGAGCGCTCTGTGCCGTCGATTCGGGCCACTCTCTCATTATCGTTCGTCGTGGATAGACGCCCACACGCACCCGAATGGACGGGTTTTATGCGACCGCCCGGCACAGTTTCCAGACGAACATGCGATTGCACGAGTATCAGGCCAAGGAGGTGTTCGCCGACGCCGGTATTCCGACGCCGGGCTCTCGGCTCGCCACCAGCGTCGACGAGGTCGTCGCGGCGGCCGAGGAGGTCGGTTACCCCGCGGCCATCAAGGCACAGGTCCACGTCGGGGGCCGGGGGAAGGCGGGCGGCATCAAACTCGCGGAGGACGAGCGCGAGGCCCGCGAGTACGCCGACGACATCCTCGGGATGGACCTGAAGGGCTACACGGTCGACCGGGTCCTCGTCGAGGAGGCCGTCGACTTCACGGACGAGCTCTACGTCGGCGTCACCCTCGACCGCGGGGAGGGCAAGCCCGTTGCGATGGTCTCGACGAAGGGCGGCGTCAACATCGAGGAGGTCGCCGCCGAGGACCCCGAGGCCATCGCCCGCGAGTACGTCGACCCCGCCTTCGGGATGCACCCCTACCAGGCCCGGAAGGCCGTCTACGACGCGGGCGTCGACCCCGCCGTCGCCGGCGACGTGGCCAGCGTGCTCCGGACGCTCTACGACCTCTGGGAGGCGAACGACGCCAGCGACGCCGAGATCAACCCGCTGATGGTCACGGCCGACGGCGATGTCGTCGCGGCCGACGCCGTGCTCAACGTCGACGACGACGCCCTGTTCCGGCACGCGAACCTCGCCGAGATGGAAGAGGAGACCTTCGAGGACGACCTCGAGCGGAAGGCCCACGAGTACGGCTTCGACTACGTCCGCCTCTCGGGCAACGTCGGCATCATCGGCAACGGGGCCGGGCTGGTTATGACGACCCTCGATCTCGTGGACTACTACGGCGGCGAACCCGCCAACTTCCTCGACGTCGGCGGCGGCGCGAAGGCCGAACGCATCACGAACGCCCTCGACATGGTGTTCTCCGACGAGAACGTCGACGCCGTGGTCTTCAACATCTTCGGCGGCATCACCCGCGGCGACGAGGTGGCGAAGGGCATCAACGAGGCGCTCGAACGCCTCGACGAGATTCCGAAGCCGGTCGTCGTCAGGCTCGCGGGCACGAACGCAGCGGAGGGCATGGACATTCTGAACACGGACCTCGTCACCGTGGAGGGCACGCTCGAAGACGCCGTCCAGCGCGCCGTCGAGTTCGCCAGTGAGGTAGAACAATGAGCATTCTCGTCGACAAGGACACCCGGGTCGTCGTACAGGGCATCACCGGTGGGGAAGGCCGCTTCCACACCGAGCAGATGATGGAGTACGGGACGAACGTCGTCGCCGGCGCGGTCCCCGGCAAGGGCGGCCAGAAGGTCAAGGGCGTCCCCGTCTACGACACCGTCGACCGGGCCGTCGAAGCGGAGGACGCGGACGCCTCCGTCGTGTTCGTGCCGCCGGCGTTCGCCGCCGACGCCATCTTCGAGGCGCTCGACACGGACCTCGACCTCGTGGTCGCCATCACCGAGGGCATCCCCACGCAGGACATGGCGAAGGTGAAAAAGCGCCTCGGCGAGGTGGACACCCGCCTCATCGGGCCGAACTGTCCGGGCATCATCACCCCCGGCGAGTCGAAACTCGGCATCCTGCCGGGCAACATCTTCGACTCGGGCACGGTCGGACTCGTCTCCCGGTCCGGCACGCTCACCTACCAGGTCGTCGACAACCTCACCAGCCGGGGCATCGGCCAGTCCACCGCCATCGGCATCGGCGGCGACCCCATCATCGGGACGGACTTCATCGACGCCCTCGAACT
>JBDGSQ010000037.1:0-4161 GCA_042217455.1 Haloferacaceae archaeon
TACTTCCCGGTGAGAAAGCCGCCGGCCAGCGGCGACCACGGGACGATTCCGAGGTCGTAGTCGCGGCACATGTCGAGGTAGTTCCCCTCTATCTCCCGGTTGACGAGGTTGAATCGCGGCTGTGCGAGTTTGAACGGCTCGTAGCCCTCGCGGCGGGCGATCTCGTTCGCCTTCACCACCTTCCACGCGTTCGGCTCGAACGTCGAGGTGCCGAGGTAGTGGACCTTCCCGTCGCGGACGAACTCGTCGAGGGTGCGCACGAACTCCTCGGCGGGCGTGTCGTCGTCCCAGCGGTGGGTGTAGAGCAGGTCGACGTAGTCGGTGCCGAGTCGGTCGAGAATCCGGTCGACGTTGCGGCGCAGGTGCTTCCGGTTGAGGCCCCGGCCGTTCGGGTCGTCCCGGGTGGGCCAGTATATCTTCGAGGCGATCACGAAGTCCTCGCGGTCGCGCTCTGCGAGCCACTCGCCGATGTACGTCTCGGCGCGGCCCTCGCCGTACATGTCGGCCGTGTCGACGAAGTTGCCCCCGGCGGCCGCGAAGGCGTCGAGCAACTCGTGAGCGCGCTCGCGGCCGACCTCTATCTCGCCGCGGTCGTTCTCGCGCCCGAACCGCCACGTCCCGAACGCGACTTCGCTGACCTTCAACCCGGTTCGTCCGAGCGACCCCGTCTCGAGAGACATGGTGCAAAGTTCGCAGAACTGACGTTAAATCGCACCGGTTTCGGCACGACGGGGGCGGCGAGGGGAACCGCCGCCTGCGCGACTCGTGGTCGGGAATCGTCGCCTGCGTGACTCGGAGTCGGGCGTCGTCATCTGCGCAAGCGCGGTCGGCATCGACGCCGGCGAACATCGGGCCCGGGGTCTGTCACCGACGGTCGCCGGAGTCTGTCACCGACGGTCGCCGGAGTCTGTCACCGACGGTCGCCGGAGTCTGTCACCGGTGGTAGTCGTGGCCGAGCAACAGGGCGAAGACGTTCGCCGCGAGGAGAGCGACGAAGACGATCCACCGCTCCCCGTCGAGTCCGCCGTACAGCAGCGGGAGGTAGAGAAACGGGAGACCGACGGCGATCCAGAAGGCCACGAACCGGAAGGACGGGCCGACGAGCGAGGACACTTTGCGGACTGAGCGAGCGGCCATCACCTCCTTCACCGAGGCGAAGGAGGGCGCATCTTTCGAAGAGTTCGACACGGGGGGAAGCACCTCGAACTGACGTACGTCAGACGACGACTTATAGCCGCCAGAGCGTTGGAGACATTTCGTCGCATTTCACCCGCTCAGTCACCGCCTAACATCGTTCACCGACGCACGAGAGCACCCGAGACAGTTTATCGAGCGCGCACACTCTTTGCCCTCGCGTCCGACGAGTTCCCCTCGCGGCGCGGCATCGACCCGGAGTCGAGTCGCGTGACCGGCGGCGGCCGCGAACCGTTCGACTGGCGGGTGACCGGGTGTGGTGACGGCTTCCCTCCCGACGGTTCCGGTTCGCAAAGAACTATGGTAGCGACCCCCACTGGAAAATCTATGCGCGTTATCGACTGCGGGACGTTGATCGACGGCGTCTCCGACGAGGCACTCGACGAGCACCGAATCGTCGTCGACGACGGGGAAATTCTGGAGGTGGGGCCGACAGCAGACGTCGACGCCCCCGCGGACGCGACGCACGTCGACCACACGGGCGAGACCGTGATTCCGGGGCTCGTCGACGCCCACCTCCACCTCGGCGGCAACCGGTCGATGGACCCGTTCGACTGGCTCAAAGACTCCTCGGAACTCGGCACCGCGCGGGCGACGGCCGACCTGCGGAAACTGCTCTCGGCCGGTTTCACTGCCGTCCGCGACGTCGGCTCCGACACCGGACTCGCGCTCCGGGCGGCCGTCGAGGAGGGGTCGATTCCCGGCCCCCGCGTCTACACCAGCGGACAGAGCATCTCCCAGACGGCCGGACACGGCGACAACCACTACCTGCCGTACCAGTGGGTCGCCGGCGAAGAGGGCATCTCCAGCCTCGCAGACGGCGAGGACGAGTGCCGAAAGGAGGCCCGAAAGCGAATCCGCGAGGGCGTCGACCTCATCAAGATAATGACCACCGGCGGCGTGCTCTCGGAGAAGGACGCGCCGGACCAGAGCCAGTTCACCGACGCCGAGATTCGGGCGTTCACCGAGGAGGCCCACCGGGTGGGCATCCCGGTCGCGAGTCACGCACAGGGCGGGCCGGGAATCAAGAGCGCGCTCCGAAACGGCGTCGACACCATCGAACACGGCTTCTACCTCGACGAGGAGGCCATCGACCTGATGAAGGAGACGGACGCCACCTTCGTCCCGACGCTCGCCATCATGCACCGACTCGTCACCCTCGGGTCCGACCACGGCGTCCCGGACTACGGTCTGGAGAAGGCACGGACCGCCCGCGACGCCCACTTCGACGCCGTGAAGCGCGCCTACGAGGCCGACGTGCCGATCGCGCTCGGAACCGACTTCCTCGGCCCGGAACTCGTCCCCCACGGCGAGAACGCCATGGAGGCAGAGCTGTTCGTCGAGGAGGTCGGGATGAGCGAGATGGACGCCATCAGGGCGGGGACGAGCGTCGCGGCGCGGACGGTCCCCGACGACGACCTCGGCGCGATCGAGGCCGGCAACCGGGCCGACCTGGTCGCTCTCGACGGGAACCCCCTCGACGACATCTCGGTCCTCCGCGAGGGCGTGAACGCCGTCTACAGGGGCGGCGAGGCCGTCGACCTGTGAGGGTCGGAATCGCCGGGGGCGACTGCCGCCGCCGAAAGACCCAACCGGTGCGGCAGAGACCCCCAGAGCGATGACAGACACACACGTCCGCGTACTCAGTTGCGGCGGCACCATCGCGAGCGAACCGGGAGAGGGCGGCGCGGCGCCGGCGAAGGCCGGGCAGGAACTCGTCGACCGCGTCCCGGCACTCGGCGACTACGCCGACCTCTCGGTCGAGGAGATGGGGTCGCACCCCGGCTTCGACATGGACTTCGAGACCGTCGCGGCGACGGCGCGCGCCGCCAGACGCGCCGTCGAGGAGGACGGTGCCGACGGCGTGGTCGTCACCCACGGGACCGACACGCTCGCGGACACGGCGTACGCCCTCGACGTGACAGTCGCCTCGGCGCTCGACGCGCCGGTGGCGGTCACGGGGTCCCAGCGCCGGTTCGACGAGCCGAGTTCGGACGCGCCCGCCAACCTCCTCGCAGCGGTCCGGACGGCGGCCGACGACCGGTTCGCCGGCGGGGCGTACGTCGCCTTCGACGACGAGGTCCACGCCGCCCGCGACGCGGTGAAGACCCACACCAACGCGCTCGACACGTTCCAGTCACCCGGGAAGGGACCCGTCGCCGAGTTCACCCGCGCCGGCGTCCACGTCCACAGGGCGCCCGGGAGTTACAGCGTCGACGTCGCCGTCCCGGAGACGGCCGCGTTCGAGGCGTCGGTGCCCGTCGTCCACTCGGGTACCGGCGTCGGCGGCGAGCAGGTCGACGCGGCGCTGGACCGCGGTGCGGACGCCGTTGTCGTCGAGGGAACCGGTCTCGGTAACGTCACCGGCGGCCTCGGGGACGCAATCGGTCGCGCGACAGCCCACGTCCCGGTCGTCGTCTCCTCTCGGTGCCACGCCGGTCCGACCGAACCGGTGTACGGGACGGCCGGAGGCGCGGTGACGCTCCGGGACCACGGTGCGCTGTTCGCCGGCGACCTCTCGACGTCGAAGGCCCGCGTGAAACTCGTCCTCGCGCTCGCCGCCGGTGTCGGAGCCGACGCCCTCGCCGACCTGTTCGACTGACCGGGGCGGCGCGAGCCGTCGGCGCTGCCGACGGGTATCGCGACCGAGAAGGGGAGACCGATTCAGTTCTCGGAGTGCCGATTCGTCAGCGAGCGGGTGCTGTCACCCGAGCGGGGCGACGGCGACGCTGCCCTGCGTCTGGCTCGCCGTCTGGTTCTGGCTCTGGGTGTTGTCGTCGCCTGACTGAGTCTGGGCCTGCTGCTGGAGGATGACCTGGTCCTGCTCCTGGTCGCTGTCGTCGTCAGACTGGCTCTGACTCTGCGTCTGTGCCGCGTCCTGCGTCTGGTCCTGGGCGTTATCCTCGCCGGACTGGCTCTGCGCCTGCTCCTGGTCGATGGTCTGGTCCTGCTCCTGGTCGTTGTCCT
>JBDGSQ010000037.1:4261-13708 GCA_042217455.1 Haloferacaceae archaeon
CCTGTCCCTGCACCGAGACGTCGACTTGCACCTGCGACTGCTCGTTGTCCTCGCCGTACTGGGCCTGTCCCTGGTCCTGTCCGTTCACCTGCCACTGGACCTGCGTACTATCGTGGGTCTTCTGACGCTGTATCTGGACGAACGCGACGCCCTGACCCTGGTACTGGTCGCTGTCCTCACCGCACTGCTCGCTGTCCTGTGCCTGCTGTGACGACTGCGCCTGTACCTGTGAACTCCCGGTGCTGTCCTGCTTCTGGACCTGGAACCAGAAGAGGAACTGCTCGCCGGCTTCGTCGTTGTTCTGGTCCGGGCACTTCTTCGCCACGGCGACCCCGGCGGTGCCGACCGACACGACGAGTGAGAGTGCGACTGCCAGTAGTACGAATCTCCGAATGCCTTTCATGGTATCGTCAGGGGATCTGCCCCTGTCGGAAGACCGATACACGACTCAATTGTTATGACCGGCTGAGCGGCGTGAAACAGTGCGGGCCGAGCGAGAGAAAGCGAAACTGCCGAGACGCGTCGGATTTTGACCGCTGTTTCTCGGCACAACTGCGCTTCATCACGGAATCTACCAATGGCACGTTACGCGCGTAACGGTCCGGTTTTCGGGAGCGGGGAACGGAGACGGCGTTCTCACCGGTGAGACCCCCACGTTGAAGGGAGGGGCCGTCTCACTTCCGGTGATGTCCCTCGATGTCACTGCCGCTCTGAAGCGCGGTATGTCCCTCCTCGTGAGTCGGACGGGCGCGCTCGTGCTCGTCGTTTACGGGCTCGTGTCGCTCGCGTACCTCCCGACCTCGAACGGGCTGATGAAGACGGTGTTCGAACGGCAGGGAATCCCCGTCTCGGAGGCGGGGCTCGTCACGTACGACGCTCCGCTGTGGGTCTACAGCGTGGCCTTCGTCGTCCTGCTTGTCGCACTGACGTACGTCGGTATTCTCGCCGTCCGGGTGTTCGTCGCCGGCGAGCGCGACACCATCCCGTCTGCGTTCTACACGCGCAACATCGTCCGGGTGTTCGTCAACTACGTCGTCGGCGGTCTCGTCTTCTCCATCGTCCTCGTGCTCGGGACGCTGTTGCTCGTCGTCCCGGGCATCGTCGCCTACGTGAGCTTCGTGTTCATGGTGATGTTCGTCGCGGCCGAAGACGAGAACTTCGTCGCGGCGCTCCGGCACAGCTGGAAGCTGGCGAGCGGCGAACGCCTGCGGATATTCGCGCTCCTCGTCGTCCTGTTCGTGGGGATGGCGCTGGTGGGCGGCGTCGTCACGATGGGGCTCTCGATACTCTCGGTCGCGGGAGTCCTCTCGCGGGGTGCCGCCTCGATCGTGACGAGCCTCGTCTACATGCCCCTGACGCTCTACTTCCTCGCCGTCGTCGCGGCCGCGTACAACCAGCTCCGCGACGAGGCGGACGCGGCCGACGACTCGGAGTGGGAGTTCGGCGTCGACGAACTCGCCGACGGGTCCGACTGATACCGGCTGGGCCGTTTATGGTACTCGACGCCGTACCACGCGGCGTGGCCCTCAACGACATCGCCCGGCGCATTCACGCTCTCTCGCCGAGACCCGTCAGGCTCACCATCGACGACGGAACCACCGGCGTCTTCCGACTGAACGGAACCGAGTTCTTCCAGGACGAGTTCGAAGGCGAGGGGACTCGCGACGGCACCGACGCGACGTACCGGTTCGTGACCACAGAGGACAACGAGTCGGTGCTGGTCGGCCGCCAGCGCCCCGGCGACGAGGGCTGGACGATAGTCGGCCGCGTCGTCGACGTGGAACGACTGCCGGCGGAAGAGGACTGATACGACGGCGAGTGCCGGCGGAAGAGGACTGATACGACGGCGAGTGCCGGCGGTCTTGACACGGCCGTCCCGACGTCCAGCGTGACGGCACGGGCGTCGAAGGTGTCGTCTGCGGGGACGCCGACACGTCCGCCTAGTCGTCAGACTCCAGACTGCCCACGCGACGGAACCTCGGGAGTTCGCGCCGGAGCGTCCGCCGCTTGATGAGCAGGAATCCGACGAAGATGCACAGGAAGCCGGCCGCGGTGGCGACGCTCGGCGTCGTTCCGAGGAACAGCCACCCCGCGAGGGCGGCGAACGCCGGCGCGACGTACGAGACGAGATTTATCTCGATGGGGCCGAGCCTGTCGAGCAGGTCGAAGTAGACGAGAAAGCCGACGGCGCTGGCCGCCACAGAGAGGTAGCCGAGCGCGAGGAGGGCGTCGAGCGACCAGACCACGTCCCCGAGCGACTCTCCGAGGCCGACGGCGACGACGTGCATCGCGGCCGCACCGACGAGCATCGACCACGCCTCCATCGTCTCGATCGGCAGGGAGGCGTCGATGCGCCGGTGGAGGACGGAGCCGAGCGCGAAGGAGGCAGCCGCGGCGAAGACGAGCAACTTTGCGACGACGCCGCCGGCGAGCAGATTCTGGGGGTCGGGCCGCGAGAGGACCGCGACGCCGACGAGGCCGAGGAGCAGGCCGGCCACGCCGGCGGCGGTCAGTCGCTCGTTCGGGAGGAGCGCCCGCGCGAACCCGGTCGTGAGCACCGGCGAGAGACTGACGATGACCGCCGCGGCGGCGCTGGTGACCGCCGGGTCCGTCTCGCCGACGAACAGGAAGGCGTGGTAGCCGGCGATCATCAGCACCCCGCCGACGACGACGGCGAGCCACTGGGACCGGCCCCGCGGGATGGGGTCGTCGACGGCGACGGCGGCGTACGCGAGCATGAGCAGTCCGGCCACGTCGTACCTGACGGCCGCGAACAGGACCGGCGGGAAGAAGGCCAGCCCGGCCTTGATGGCCATGAACGCGGAGCCCCAGACCGCGGCGAGGGCGAGAAACAGCGCGACGTTCCGGTACCGGTTCACGTCGATATTCCGCCTCCGTTCTGCCTCAAGCTTTCGTTTCTCGGCGGAGGGTCCGCAGTGCGCGAATCACGTCCTGTCGGGCGATGATGCCGACGATTCGCCCCTCCCCGTCGACGACCGGGAGGCGGTTGATGTCCCTCTCGTCGCTGGCGAGCAGGTCGAGGATGGTGTCGAGGTCCGTGTCCTCCGCGACGGTGACGACGTCTTCGGTCATCACCTCGGCGACGGTCTTGCTCACGTTGCGTGCGAGGTCGACGCCGAGGTCGAGTTCGTCCCACGAGACGTCCACGGCGTAGGTGAGCGTCTCGGTGAACGGCGGCAGGCCGATGGGGATCCAGAGCGTCCGGTCCTCGGACTGGAACAGGTGGACGAGGTCGTGCTGGGTGACGATGCCGACGACCCGGTCCTCGTCGTCCACGACGGGGAAGCCGTTGAAGCGAGCGGAGGCGAGTCGCTTCAGCACCGAGCCGACCTCCTCGTCTGGCGACACCGTCTCGACGTCTCGCACCATCAGGTCGCGGGCGTTCATGTATCAACAGAGACGCGAGCGCCACGTAGTCGTTGCGGCTGGCCCCCACAGGGTCGTCTCGGGCGGACTCCACGGGGTCGTCGTGGCCGGGACGAGATCGTCGCGGGCGGCCGGACCGAGAGAGTGCGCCGCTCGTGAACCACCAGGCTGCCTTAAAGAGACCGCGGACCTGCAGGTGCAACGACGACGCTGGAGCACTGCGCAGCGCTCGTTGACGCTCGTGAGAACGTCGCTCCGTACGGGCGTACGTTTAAGGTTCCCTGCCGCCAAGCGCGACCATGGCCGCCCACGGCCGGTCGACGCTCCGCGACCTGTTCGACGACTCGCCGACGCCACACATCGCCCACCCGCCCCGGACTCACCACCGGCACTTCTACGTCGCGACAGACGGCTCCTATCGACCGCAGGGTGGCGGTCTCGGGGCGGTCATCGAGACGTGCGACGGCGCGCGAGTCGCGCGGGTCGCCCTCGCCGACGTGCCGCCGGACAACAACGTCGCGGAGTACCGGGCGCTCCACCTCGGCCTCGACGTCCTCGCGGCTCGCGCGCCCCGGAGCGCCCGCGTCGGGGTCCTCGTCGACCACGACGAACTCGCGGCGAACGTCAACCACGCCGTCCTCGCCACCGACCACCCCGACTGGAAGCCGCCGAAGCCGATCTCGGTCCCGGCGGCGGCGACCCACCACTGGCGGGGCATCCGGGCGCGAATCGCCGGCTTCGACGCGCTCAGGGCCGCCAGAATCGACTCGCGTACCAACCCGGCGCACCCGCTGGCCAACTCGCCGGGCGAGTACGCCCACGTCAACGCCGAGTCGGCGCGGTGTGTCGTCCCCGAACTCCCCTCGACGGACGGGCCCGCGGGCCGCGAGGAACCGCAGATACCGCCGCCGTCCCGCGCCGAGCGTCGCGCCGGCGACTGACCGGGACGGCGCGACGCCTCAGTCCTGCGGTCGCAGCACGACCTTCCCGACCAGCGAGCGCTCTCGCATCCGGTCGAAGGCGGCCGCGGCGTCGGAAAGCGGGAAGGTGCTGTCTCGCTTCGGGTCGAGGTCGCCGCGGGCCACGAGGTCCACCAGTCGCTCCAGGTCGGCCTGCGTCCCCATCGAACTCCCGAGGACGCGCTTGTGTTCCCAGAACAGGTCCGCGACGTTCAGCGCGGACTCGTCGCCGGTGGTCCGCCCGCAGACCACCATCGTGCCCCCGCGCCGGAGCGCTTCGAGCATCGGTCCCGAGTACGGGCCGCCGAGGTGGTTCACGGCCACGTCGAACGGGTCGCGGGCCGAGAGCGCCTCCGCCAGTTCGTCCGGCGACCCGGCGACGATGGGCTCCTCGACGGTGAGCGACTCGACCGCGCCGCGCTTCGCGGGGTAGCCCGTGGTCCCGACCGCCCGCGCGCCGCGGACGGCTGCCAGTTGCATCGCGGCGACGCCCACGCCGCCCGTCGCGCCCGGAACCAGCACCCGGTCGCCCGGTTCGACGCCGGCGCGCCGGAGCATGTGGCGGGCCGTCATGTAGGCGATGGGGAGCGCGGCGGCGTCCTCGAAGGAGACGGCGTCGGGCAGCGAGACGAGCCGGTCGGCGTCGACGACGGCCCGCTCTGCGAACCCGCCCGCGTAGATGGAGAACGACTCGCACTCGTTCTCGGGGCCCTCGCGGCATCGCCGGCAGGTGCCGCAGGTGACGTTCGGACAGAGGACGACCCGGTCGCCGCTCGCGACGCCGTCAACGTCGTCGCCGACGGCCGAGACGACGCCGGCGACGTCAGACCCGGGGACGAACGGGAGGTCGAGCCCCTCTGCGGAGTCGGCCTCGAGCGTCCAGAGGTCGTTGTGGTTGAGCCCGCAGGCCTCGACACGGACCACGGCCTCGCCCGGCCCCGGCGTCGGGTCCGGTCGCTCTCTCGCTTCGATTCCCTCGGGGGCGTCGTCGCCGACGATGGCGGCTACTCGCATGGAGAGTCCATCCCCGCCGCGGGACATAACGATTTGGCCGGCGGCGGGCCGCCGGCCGGTCTGAGGGTCCGTCACCACCAGACGCGACCGAACCGGGAGGTGGTCGCTGCCGCCGAACCGGGAGAAAGTTGACAACGGACACCGGTCAATCGCCGCGCATGCCCTCCCTCCCGGCGTCGTCGTTCGATCCCCACTACCCGCACCGCGTTCCACTCGCGGCCACGCTTCGCCACCGCGCGCGGGAACTGCTCGCCGTGGCCGTCGCCGCGACCGCCGGCACCCTCGTCGCGCTTCGCCTCGCCGACGTCTCCGTGTTCGACGTCGCGCTCGCCGCCCACGCCGAGAGTGCGACCGTCCTACCCGTCGAGCGACCGCTGGCGCGCGCGACCGTCGCCGTCGAGGCCGCGGGCACGGTGGGGCTGCTCTCGTCTGTCGTCGCCGCGGCGCTCCTCGCGGCGCGTGACCACTCACGAGTGCGCCTCAACGACGGTCGTGCTGCTTTCGGTCTCGCCGCGATCGCGGGCATCGCCGGCGCGCTCGTCGGCCACGCCGTCGGCGTGGAGCTCGTCCGCGACCTGGTCGCGAGCGGGTACGTCCGGGAGGGGGGCGCCGGGGGCCGGTACTGGCTCGCCGAACTCGCCGTCTGCCTGCCCGTGGTGGCGGGTGCGGCGGGTTCGACCCCGGCCGCAGTCGTCGGCGCGGCGCGGTCGAACCTCGTCTCGCGGCGGTGGAACCACGACGACCGGGGCGTCTCGGTCCTCGTCGCGGTCACGCTTGCCGCCGTCTACTCCCCGCCAGACTCAGTGACGTTCGTTGTCGCCGCCGGCCTCCTGCTGGCGTCGCTCGCTGTGGGCGTCGCCCTCGTCGAGTTCGACCTCGCCTGAGCGACCGGGGAGCCGCGGGAACCGGTCGGGGGATTCGCCGCCTCCCTGCGACGCCGAACGTTTATCCATCGCGCGAATCACCCACGAACGGATGCCCTCCAGACGAGCGTTCCTCGGAGTCGCCGGTGCGGGACTGGCTTCGCTGGCCGGCTGTACCTCCCTCCCGGCCGGTCCCACCGAGGGAATCACGTACGCGCGGACGAAGCAGGTAGAGATTCCGTCGGTCCCCCGGCCGGCCGAACCGACGGACGCGCACGTCCTCGCGCGGCGTTCCCACCTCGACGGACTCGTGACCGCCGCGGAACCGCTCTTCGAGCGCGCGGGCGAGGCGGACCTCGGCGAGTCGAACTACCGCGACTGCGCCATCGGGGTCGAGAGCGTCCGCGACTTCCTCGAGGAGAGCGCCGACGACCCCGCGTCGATGGACGTGGGGTTCGCGAAGAGCCGGGTCCGGTACGCCGGGGACGCCCTCGGCTTCCTCCGGTCGTGGTACGGCCTCGCCACGCCCGAGACGGCCTTCGAGCGAGTGCGCGCCGCGCGCCGGGAACTCGCGGACGCCACGGCGTCGATGCCCCGCGACTGCGCCGACCCGGCGACCTACCTCGCCCGAATCGGGTGGGCGGAGCGCATGCTCTCGCTCGCCTACGTCGGCATCGACCAGTACGGCGACGCGCCGCCCGAGTTCGGCACGGGCGAGGACGCCACCCGCGAGCGGACCGCCTCGGCCGTCGGCAGGCTCTACCGGCAGGCCGCGAAGGCGACGGGGTTCGTCCTCGACGGGCGGTACGTCGCCCGCGCCTACGCGGCCGGTCGACCAGCCGAGACGACCGACTTCGCCGGGGCGCTCGAACGAAACCGGACCGAACTGCTCCGGCGAGCGACCGAGCGCGCGCCCGAACCCGAGACGAGCGACGAACGCGCAGACGACTACGACGACCCGGTGGTGAACGCCTACGTCCGCCGGGCCGGCAACCCCGCCGGCCACGGACGCGAGAGCCTCTCCCGCGCGGAGCGGCGAGCGGGGGACGGCCGACTCGCCCTCGCGGCAATCGACGCCGCGCGGGCGAACTGCTACCTCGCGGGGTACGAGCGCGTCTTCGACGAACTCGACCCCGAAACGCTCCGCGGGGGCGTCGCCGCCGGGGACCTGTTCGCCGAGAAGCGGGCCACCGTTCGGTCGGTCCGGGAGGCGCTCCACGGCGAGGACCCCCTGCACGCGTGGCTGGCGAGCGAACCCGCCCGACTCCTCTACTCCGGAGAGGTCTACCTCGACGACGCGGACGTGAACTCCGCGGCCGTCGGCCGCGCCGTCTGCCTGAACTTCTTCAGACACGCCCGCGGCTACGCCGAGGAACTCGCGTCGGTCGTCGAGACGCTGGAGCGCCGCGAGTGACGAAAAGCGAGTCCGACGACACCGAGAAGCGAGTGACGGCTGACGACACCGAGAAACGAGAAACCGGCGTGTCCGTCTACTCGTCCTGCGCGTCGACGACGGCGACGCCGGCGAGGTTGACGATGTCTTTCACCTCGTCGCCGCGCTGGAGGACGTGGACCGGCCTGTCCATGCCGACGAGCATCGGGCCGATGGCCTCCGCGCCGCCGAGGCGCTGGAGGAGTTTGTAGCCGATGTTCCCCGCCTCGAGGTTCGGGAAGACGAGGACGTTCGCCGGCTCTTCGAGTTCCGCGAAGTCGTAGGTCCCCTCGAGGATGTCCTCGACGACGGCGGTGTCGGCCTGCATCTCGCCGTCGACGGGGAAGTCGACGTCGGGGTCGTCGTGCAGGCGCGCGACCGCGCTGCGCGGCTTGCGGGTCCCATCGTTGTCGACGCTCCCGAAGTTCGAGTAGCTGAGCATCGCCGCGCGCGGTTCGACGTTGAACCGGCGGGCGAGGTCGGCGGTGTGTTTGGTTATCTCGGCGAGAATCTCCTCGTCGGGGTCGAGGTTGACGGTGGTGTCGGCGGCGAAGATGACGCGGTTCTTGAACGTCAGCATGTAGACGCCGGCCGCGTAGTTGGCGTCTTCGGCCGTCCCGATGACCTGCAGCGGCGGGCGGAGCGCGGACGGGTAGTGGTGGGTCAGGCCGGTGAGCATCGCGTCGGCGTCGCCCTCTTCGACCATCACGCTGGCGTAGTAGTTGGTGTCAGTGCGGATGAGGTCCTCGGCCTCGCTCCGGGTGAGCCCCTTGCGCTGGCGCAGTTCGTACAGGCGGTCCGCGTACTCCTCGTGGTTCGCCTCCCGCGGGTCGACCACCTCGACGTCGAAGTCGAGGCCGAGGTCGCCCGCGATGCGGGAAATCTTCGAGGCGTTGCCGACGAGGACCGGCTCGGCGATGCCCTGCTCCTGGAGCTGGTAGGCCGCCCGGACCATCTTCTCGTCTGTCCCCTCCGCGAGGACGACCCGCTTCGGGTCTGACTTGGCCTTGTTGAGGATGACCCGCATCATCTCGCGGGACTTCCCGAGGCGAGCCTCCAGCCGCTCTGCGTACTCATGCACGTCCAGTTCCTTGCGGGCGACGCCGCTCCGCATGGCGGCCTGTGCGACCGCGGGTGCGACCTCGAAGAGGACCCGGGGGTCGAGCGGCTTGGGAATGATGTACTCGGAGCCGAACTGGAGCGGCTGGTCCCCGTAGGCCTTGACGACGGCGTCGGGGACGTCCTCGCGGGCGAGGTCCGCCAGCGCACGGGCGGCCGCGACCTTCATGTCCTCGTTGATGTCGGTCGCGCGAACGTCGAGCGCGCCGCGGAAGATGAACGGGAACCCGAGGACGTTGTTCACCATGTTCGGGTAGTCGGAGCGCCCGGTCGCCATGATGACCGTGTCGTCGCGGGCGGCCTTGGCCTCCTCGTAGCCGATCTCGGGGTCGGGGTTGGCCATGGCGAAGATGATGGGGTCGTCGGCCATCGACCGGACCATCTCCTGGGAGACGATGCCGCCGACCGAGAGGCCGACGAACACGTCCGCGCCCTCCATCGCTTCTGCGAGCGTAGACGCGTCGGTCTCGTTCGCGAACTCCCGCTTGTACTCGTTCACGTCGTCCCGGTCGGGCGTGATGGGGCCCGAGGAGTCGCACATCACGATGTTCTCCTTCTCGACGCCGAGCGAGACGTAGAACCGCGCCGACGCGATGGCGCTCGCGCCCGCGCCGGAGAAGACGACCTCGAGGTCCGCGAGGTCCTTCTCCGCGATGTCGGCGGCGTTGAGGAG
>JBDGSQ010000073.1:0-4848 GCA_042217455.1 Haloferacaceae archaeon
GCCGTCCTGAGACGGCGTGCTGAATCACCCACCGCGAGCGACGTTCACTCGACGTACTGGTACTTCCGCTCGCCCATGCGGCCCCAGCCGTTGAAGACGAACTCGCCGCTTGGCTGTGTGTACTCCTCGACGTCGGTCTCCTTCTCGTGGTTGTGGACGTCGTGGATCACCTCGTACTCCTCGAAGGAGAGGTCGTACCGCTCGGCGAGCTGTTCGTCGACGTTCAGCTGGAGTATCTCGTCCTTCCAGCCGTCGTTGACGCGCTCCGCGTGAATCTCCGCCTGCGCGCCGGAGCCGTAGGAGCCGACGAGCAACTGCTCGCCGGTCAGGTCGCGGCCGTTCTCGGCGGCGAACTTGAGCGCGCTGGCGCGGGCGACGTGGACCGAACTGGTGTACCAGTTGCCGACCCGCCGGGAGATCTGGATCGTCGGGTCGATGACCCGCTCGTACCAGTCGCGGTACTGCTGGGTCTCCTTCAGGTCGTCCATGTATCCGCGGATGGCCTCTTCGTACGCGTCCCAGTCGTCGAACGCCTCCTCGCGGGGCTGGCGGCCGATGTCGGCCGCGAGTTCCTCTTCTATCTCCGTGTCGCGAATCGTGTGCCGGTAGGCGAGCAGCGCCGCCTTCCGCACCATACCGGGGAACGGGGTGTGGAAGGGAGCGTAGGCGAAGTCGTCGGTGTGGACTCGCCCGACGACCGACTCGTAGTCCTCGAGCGCCTCGCGCATCCGGGCGAGGTACACCTGCATCGAGCGCTTGCCGTCGACGCTCGGGAACTGCTGGTTCGGCTTCAGGAAGTCCGTCTCGTCCATGCTCCCGTACCCCTGCTCCGCCGAGAGTTCGACCACGCCGGGGTCCTCGTCGACGAGCATGGCGACCGCGCCGGCGCCCTGCGTCGCCTCGCCGGGGTCGCCGCGCTCGTACAGCGCCGTGTCCGTCGTGACGACCAGCGCGGCGCGGCCGCGGTTGCGACCGGCCCGAATCCAGTTGTAGGCGTCGTCGATGGCCTGCGTGCCGGAGATGCAGGCGAACTTCCGCTCGCCCTTGTTGGCGTGGCGGAAGTCGCCCTCGAAGACCTGCTCCAGCGCCCCGGAGATGTACGTCGAGACGGGCTTCGAGTTGTCGAACGCGCTCTCGGTGGCGACGTCGATTCGACCGATGTCCTCGGGGGTCAGGCCCTTGCGTTCCATCAGTCGCTTCGCCGCGTTCGCCCCCATCGTGACGATGTCCTCGTACGTGTCGGGAAACGAGGAGGAGTCGAGGCCGAGACCCTTCGTGTACTTCTCGGGGTCTTCGCCTTTCGCGGGTGCGAACGTGTCGGGAAGGTCGAGTCTGAGCTTCCCGGTCCAGATGTCGATGGCGTCGATGCCGACGGCCGTCATGGTCTACTCTCTAGCGGGTCGGTATTTGGTACTGTCGATGGTCGGTTCGACGATTGACGAACAGACGTCGTCGCCGTCGTCGTCCGAATCGGCGTGTCAGGGGACGTTCAGAACGTACGTGGCGTGATTCCCGTTGCCGTAGTAGAGCGTCACTGTCACGCGCTTGCCGCTCGTACTCACGGTGTTCCCGCCGCCGTCTCTGAACTGACGGAGGACGAGCTCCGTCGAGCCTCCGCCGGCGATGACCGGCTCCTGCCCGTTCTGTATCGCGTAGGGCGACGTTCGCCCGATGTCGATTTCGCTCTTCAGCCCCTTGTTCGAGGACGTGCTAGCGAACTCGCGAGTGTTCTTCCCGCCCGCCGAGATCGTCTGCGCGCTGGCGTTCGTACTGTTCACGGCGATGCCCGTGACGGCCACGTCCGACGACCCCGTGTTCTGCATCGTGAAGTAGACCTCTGAGTTTCCGCCGCCGCCCGCGTAGACAGACCCCGAGACGAGCCGGACCTGCGAACCGCTGGCGCCGCCGCCACTACCACCGCTACCGCCGCCACCGCCGCCACCTCCCGTGTTGTAGACAGTCACCTCGAACGTCGCCCGCTCCCGTTCGTTGTCGTTGCCGCCGAACGAGAGCGTCACCGTCGCGGTCTGCTGGCCCGCGACGTTGTTCGGGGCCTCGTAGGTGAACGTCGCCCGCCCGTCCGGTCCGGTCAGCGCAGAGGACGGCGAGACGGTCCCCGTCGAGACGGACTGAACAGTGACGTCGACGCCGCTGACCGGGTTGTTGTACCGGTCACGGACCTCCACTGTGAGTTCGCCCACGCCGCCCTCCGGGAGTGAGACGGGCGAATCCACCGCCGTGACGTACGCCCCGGGGAGTCCGCTGTCGGCCCCGTCGCCGACCACGACTCTCGTCATGGTGAGGTCGTAGGTGACGCCCCGTTCGAGCGTCAGGGTCAGCTCGCGATACTGGGTGCCCGGAATCGACGTCGAACTGATCGCGGAGACGTACGCGTCCGGGTCGGAGCCGTCGGGGTCTAGCTCGTCTGCGAGCAGGTCGTTGCGCCACGTCGACTCGGGTATCGCGGTGGCGAACCGCAGTTCGATCGACTGGCCGTCGTCGTTCCGGACGGCGACGGACCGCGACGCCGTGCTGACCGGGTGGACGGTCACCGACCGGGACCCGACGGTGCTCGCAGAGATGTCCCCCCCGAGCGTCACCACCTGCAGGTGCCTCCCGTCGACGACAGTCTGGTCGCTGCCGGGGAGCACCGCCCCGCTGTCGAAGAAGTTGGCGACGACCGTGTTCTCGTAGCCGGTCACCGGAGCGGTGTCGTAGAGGTTGTAGTCGGGCCGGTAGGTGAGCCCCCCCGTCTCGTACTGTCGCGGGTCGCCGTTCCAGTAGTCGCCGGTCTCTGGGTCGCCGGCGCGCGTCGCGTTCGCGTTCTCGATTGTCACCCGTACGTCCGGGTTCTGGGTCCCCACCGTCGCGAGGGACCCGCTCGGCGGCGGCGGGTTCACGAAGAAGGTCCGCCCGGGATAGGTCGGTCCGAGCGTCACCCGCTCGGACTGGCTCACCCCCGTCGCCCCGCTCCGGAGGATGGCACCCCGAACGTCCTGCATCTGCGACTGCACCCGCTCGCTGTGCTGGAACTCGACCTGCTCGTTCTGGGTCGGAACGGCGGTCACCTGATATATCGAGAGGGCGACGATGAGCGTGCCGAACAGCAGTACCGCGCCGATCTGCACTGTGACACCCCTGTCGTCGCTCTCGAATCCCATACGCAAAGAGGGAGGCCGGTGGATAAAAAAGGCGTCACTGCATTCGTGACGAGAGAGAACCCGTGACAGGGACAGGAACGGGACACGCGCCCGACTCGGGCGTTCGCGTGCGTCGGAGCGTTCGTGCGAAGCGCGGGCGACTCAGTTCTCGTCGTCGTCTTCGATGACTTCCGGGTCGCTCATGGCGCTCTGGAGACTGTCCAGTCCGTTGACCCACTCGGAGACGAGGCCGTACTCGAGGTCCTCGGCGACGGTCATGTCGAGTTCCTCGCCGTCGATGATGCGCGTCCCGGCCTGCACGAGGTAGCCGAGAGCGGCGTCGAGGTCCTCCTCCGCCTCGGCTCTGGAGGCCGCGTGGACGTAGTCCTCGACGCTCGCGTCGTCCTCTGCCTCTGCAGGTCCGGCGACGACGTACTCCTCTGCGGCGTAGAAGACGCAGGCGAGACTCGTCTGGACGCCGTCGACGAGCATCAGTTTCTCCTCGTCGAGCCCCTCCACGTCGGGGTCGTCGAGGACGATGTCGCGGACGCGCTCCAGCTCTGCGACCGTCTCGTCTTCCGTGAGTTCGTCGTCCTCGTACGCAGAGAGAATCTTCGCGACGGCTATCGCCGCGTCGTCCTGGAGGTTCAACAGGAGGCGCGCGGAGTCCTCGTTGTCGGGGTCTATCTCCTCCTGTTCGACACGCGTGAGCCAGTTTTGCCAGCGTTCCCGTGTGTAGAACCTGTCCTCGGGCTCGGTCATGTCAAAACGGTACGTTGCTGCCCTCAAATGCCTTTGCTTTCACCGCGCCGTGCCCCGTGACACCGTGTCACGACGTGGCTCACTCTCCCGCTCTCAGCGTGGCTCTCGTGTCGACGCCGTACACCCGCTTCGGGGTCTCGACGTGCGCCCGCCGGACGGCCTCGTCGTACCCCTCGTCGAGCAACCACCGCACCCGGCGCGGAACCGTCTTCGGCCCGAGGACCGCGCCCGGTCGGTCGGGGTCGTCGACGAAGTCCGTCTCCATCAGGAACGGGTCATCGCGCTCTGCGGCGACCCGGAGGCGGTCTCTCTCGCTCATGACGCTCGGGGTCACGCCATCGAGTTCGCCGGCGGCGTAGTGCTTGACGACCCGGCGAGGGTCGAGGCCGCGGTCCTCCGCCCACGCGGCGACGTCGGTCAGGTCCTCGGTCGCCTCCGTGTGTAGCTGGACCGCGCAGTCGCGTTCGGCGCCGAGAGACAGCGCGTGCTTCAGCACGTCGTTCGACGCCTCCCACACGGCGTCCGACACGTCGTAGTGCGGGCGGCCGGACTTCAGCGCCAGCGCCTCGCCGTCGGCGACGTACTCGGCCGCGACGTCCAGCCCGGCCCGCATCAGGTCGCGGGCCTCCCCCGGGGCGAACCCCCGGTCGTCGACCAGCTTGCTGACCAGCCCCGGGTGAACGCCGAGAACCGGCCACGCCGTCCCGTCGAGAAGGGCCGCCGCCTCCTCGACGACGTCGACGGTCGTCTCGAAGACGGCCCGGAAGTCCTCCCCCGTCTCCGCCTCGACGCCGAGCAGCCACGAGGGCTTGTTCACGACCAGCAGGTGTGTGCCGCCGAGTCGGGCGAAATCGCGCACCGCGTCGAGTCCGCGGCCGTGGTCCGGGTCGAGGTGCAGGTGGTCGTCGAGGACCGGCGTGTCGAGTTCCTCCATGGTCGCTGGATG
>JBDGSQ010000073.1:4948-13396 GCA_042217455.1 Haloferacaceae archaeon
CCCGAATCCGAGTCCACTCCTCGTCCCGAACCCGAACCCCCATGCCGACCGAGTGCGAACGCCGGCCATGGACCTCGCCGGACTCGCCGCCGACCTCCGCGCCGAGGCGCGGGAGACGAACCAGCGCCGCCTGCTCGTCCTCGCCGGCGGTCGGGACGCCGGGCTCGACGCCGCCAGCGACGCCCTCGCTGCGGCCCGCGACGCGGACGACGTCGACGGCGTCACCGTCGTCTCCACGCGGGAGGACGTCGTCCGCGGCGGCGTCCGGGCGTCCGTCGAGCGAATCGACCCGGTTCGCGCCTCGCGCCTCCTCGGGACGACCCGCGACGCCGTCGTCCTCGACGCCCACGAGGGGTTCTCGCCGAACGTCCTCGGGCAGACGACCGGCGTCGTCGACGGCGGCGGCCTGTTCGTCCTCCTGACGCCCCCGCTCGCCGCGTGGCCCGACAGACGCGACGACTTCGACGAGCGACTGGCGGTGCCGCCGTACCACGTGAGCGACGTGACCGGGCGCTTCCGCCGGCGACTCGTGGAGACCATCCGGACCCACCCCGGCGTCGCCGTCGTCGACGTCGACGCCGGCGAGGTGCTGGCGGACGGACTGGTCGGCACGCGGCCGGCGTTCGACCGCTCGCCGCCCGCGGAACCCGACCGCCACGACTTCCCGCGGGAGGCGTACGACGCCTGCCGGACCGGCGACCAGTCGCGGGCGCTCCGCGAACTCGAGGCCCTGCGCGAACCCGGGAGCGCCGTCGTCGTCGAGGCCGACCGGGGCCGGGGGAAGTCCTCCGCGGCGGGGCTGGCCGCCGGCAGTCTCGCCGCGGAGGAGCAGTCGGTGCTGGTGACCGCGCCCGAGTACCGGAGCGCAGCCGAGGTGTTCGCCCGCGCCGCCGACCTGCTCGACCGACTGGGCGTCGCGACCGAGACGGACGAGTCGGCCCACCGAATCGAGACGGCAGGCGGCGGCGTGGTACGCTTCGAGCGCCCGCCCACCGCCGCCGAACAGGTCGCGGAGGCCGACGCCGTCATCGTCGACGAGGCGGCGGCGCTCCCGGTCGCCCTGCTCGAATCGCTGCTCGGCGCCCGGTCGGTCGCGTTCTGCACCACCGTCCACGGCTACGAGGGCGCTGGCAGGGGCTTCGACGTCCGCTTCCGGGAGCGACTGGCCGAGGGCGACCGCGACGTCTCCGAGGTCCGCCTCCGGGACCCGATTCGCTACGCCGCCGGCGACCCGGTTGAGGCGTGGTCGTTCCGCGCGCTCCTGCTCGACGCTCGGCCGGCCGTGGCCCCCCTCGTCGCCGACGCGACCCCCGAGTCCGTCTCCTACCGGGCGCTCGCGCCGGACGACCTGCTCGCCGACGAACACCTGCTCCGGGAGGCGTTCGGCCTGCTGGTGCTCGCACACTACCGCACGGAACCGGACGACCTCGCGCGCCTGCTCGACGCGCCGAACCTGCGGGTCAGGGCGCTCTGTCTCGACGGCCACGTCGTCTCGGTGGCCCTGCTCGCCCGCGAGGGCGGTCTCGACGGGGCGACGCGCCGGTCGATGTACGACGGGTCGCGGGTGCGGGGGAACATGCTCCCGGACGTGCTGACGAGCCAGCTGCGCGACGAGGAGGCGGCCGTCCCGTTCGGCTTCCGGGTCGTCCGCATCGCCACCCACCACGCGGCCCGCTCGCGCGGCCTCGGGTCGCACCTGCTCGACGCGGTGCGGGACGAGGTCGCATCGGGGGCGGAACCGGACGGGCGGCCGGCAGCGGGAACGCTGGACTGCGACGCGGACTGGCTCGGCGTCGGGTACGGCGCGACCCCGCGACTGCTCTCGTTCTGGCGGGCGAACGGCTACCGGACCGTCCACCTCTCGACGACCCGGAACGAGACCAGCGGGGAGTACTCCGCGCTGATGCTCCGCCCGCTCTCGCCGGCGGGGCGCGACCTCCACGACCGGCACGCCCGGTGGTTCGCAGACCGGGTGGCCGGCGTCCTCTCGGACCCGCTCCGGGACGCGGACCCCGACGTCGTCCGGGCCACGCTCCGCGCCACCGACGCCGACGTCGACGTCTCGCTCACCGCCCACGAGTGGCGGGTCGTCGTCGGCGCGGCCTACGGCCCCGGCCTCTCCGACGTCGCTCCCGCCGCGTTCCGCCCGCTCGTGCTCGCGCACCTCCTCGGCGGTGGGGACGGCGGTGAGCGCGCCGCAGGCGACCCGGAGGCGTCGCTCACCGCCCGCGAGGAGCGGCTGCTCGTCCGGAAGGTCCTCCAGTGTCACCGCTGGCCCGCCGTCGCCGACGAACTCGACTTCGTCTCGACGAGCGCCTGCATGCGCGCCTTCGGCGAGGCCTGTAAACCGCTGGTCGACGCCTACGGGGACGAGACGGCGCTGGCCGAACGCGCTCGCTACGCCGACGAGTGACGGGCGACTCGCCGCCGGACCACCCGGCCGCAAGGTCGATTGCGGCGGAGGCCGTAGCCGGGGCCATGACGACCGGTGACGAGGAGGCGTCCGCGCCGACCTGTGCGGAGGAGGGGTGCGAGCGCGACGCCGCGGTCAGACTCCACGTGCCGTGGGCGGCGAACCGCGACGTGTGCGTCTCGCACGCGCGGACGCTCGCACAGCAGGACGGCGTCGTCGCCGAACCGCTCGAAGGGAGCGACGCGTGGGACGTGAGCGACGACGGCGGTGAGAGCGGGGACTGAACCGGAAACGAGAGGAGAAGGCGGGTCAGGTCGGCGTGCGGACGACCGCGGGCTACAGCCGAATCGACATCATGACCTCGTCGACGTAGTCGTCGTCGATGTGGTAGTGGTCTTCCCTGACGGCGTCGACCTCCCAGCCGTGGCCCTCCAGGAACGCGACGGCCGTCTCGTTCGTGGCAGGGACGCTGTTGTATAGCTTCTCGAAGCCGTGCTCGCGCGCCCACTCGGCCCCCCTGTCGAGCAGGGAGCTCCCGATACCGTGTCCGCGGTACTGCGGCAGGAGGCCGACGGTCAGGACGGCGGTGTGGCCGAGTTTCTCCAGTTCCGGCAGGTCGAGGTGGACCCAGCCCACCACCTCGTCGTCGATGCAGGCGACGAAGAAGATGCGCGACTGGACCTCGTTGTGGCGGGTGACGACCTCCTCGTGGTCGAGGACGTCGCCGACGCTCTCGGCCTCGATGTAGGACCCCTCCTCTGCCACGCGCCGGATGGTTCCGACGAGCCCCGAGAGGTCCGCCTGCCGCGCCTGCCGGATCGTGAACTCGATGTCGGTTCGGTGGGTCCGTTCGTCCTCCTCTGCGTACGCCACCTCCAGTCTGTCGCCGTCGGTCCGGACGTAGCCGTCCCGCCGGAGGATGGCGAGGTGGTGGCCGAAGGCCGTCGGGTCGAACCCCAGCGCTCGGCGGACCTCCGATTCGGTCGCCGCCCCGTGGCTCTCTACGTACTCGTAGATGTCCTTCCGGTCGTCGTTGTCGAACGACAGCTTCTCCGTGAGTTCCATGTCACCTAATACCATAGGTGAGTATTTAATTGTTGTTCGGGAAGGAGTCGGAACGTGTCGGTAACTGGAGTAGTTCGGCTCGCAAACGGGGTGGGAGTGGCTCGGCGGTGGAGCGCAGCGACTGGCGCTGTGCGCGCTACCGCTCCGGGACGTGGGTGAGCAGCTGGGCCACGTCGCGGACGTTGTGGGTCTCTATCAGCAGTTCCGCGGCCTTCCGAATCGTGAAGTCCGGGTCCGTCTCGACGCCGTGGCAGGCCGTCCACAGCGCCAGCCAGTCGTTGAGCGCGCGGTGGAAGAGTCGGTGCTCCTCGGCGGAGAACTCGACGTCCCGCGACGCGGTGCGCGCCTCCACGTACAGTACCACGAGCGGACCGAGTCCGTTCCGCAGGTAGTCCATGCCCTCCTCGTCGGCGGGGGGGTCTGCCGGGGGGTCGAACGACTCTCTGGCCTCGTCGGCCCGCGAGGCGTGCTCGCGGAGTCGGTCGTAGTACGCGGAGTGGGACTCGGCGTTGCTCATCTCAGCCCTCGCGGTACTCGACGCCCTTGCCGCCGCGCGGGTGTTCCCAGTGGGTGTCGGCGACGACGGCGCAGGTGCCGCACTCGACGCACGGCTGGGTGTCGAGGCTGACGACGCGCTCTTCGCCTCCGTTCGTCTTGACCGTCTCCTCGCGGTAGCACCCGCCGCCGAAGCCCTGCGCGGAGACCGGACAGGCGCTCACGGCGGCCCCGCTGGCCTCCACCGAGTTGTCCATCAGTTCGATGTGGGGGTTGCCGATGTCGGTGTCGTAGGTGAGATTGCCGATGCGGTCGACCAGTTCCGGCGGCTCGACCGTGTTCTCGTACGTCACCGGCGACCCGAGTTCCTCCGCGATGATCGTCGGGAGCGTCACGTAGGAGGTGCGCGTGTCCGGCACCATCCCGAGGACGAACTCGGAGTTGAACAGGCTCTCGATCTGTCCGGAGAGCGCCCGGACGCCGAGCCGACCCAGCGGCGACGTCGTCACCGAGTCGAGGAGGTCGGCCACCCCGCCGTTCTCCGCGACGGACCGCATCGCCCGGTAGCGCGCCGGGCGGAGTTTGTCCATGACGCCCTCGGACTCGAGTTTGTTCGCGTAGAGTTCGCCCGCCAGGTGCGGCTTGTTGCGCGATTTGGCCTCCGAGAAGGCCTCCGCCGCGAGCGCACCCGCGGTGACCGCGTGGTTCATGCCCTTGATGACCGGCCCCTGCGCCTGCATCTGTCCCGCGGCGTCGCCGACGACGACGAGCCTGTCGCGGAACGGGCGCTTCAGCGCGGCCTTCTTCGAGTCGGGGACGAGTTTCGCGGAGTACTCGCGCTCCACGTACTCGTCCTGCAGCCACTGGCCGAGAAGCGGGTGCGTGAGCAGGGAGTCGAGCAGTTCGTGGGGCTCTGCCTCCTCCTCGACGATGCTGTCGAGGTGGAAGACGGAGCCGATAGAGAGCGAGTCGTCGTTCGTGTAGAGGAAGCCCCCGCCCCGGACGTCGTCGAACAGGTCGCCCGAGAACAGGTGTGCGACCCCCTCGTCAGGGGAGACGCCGAACCGCTCTTCGATGACGTCGCCGGGCATGTCCACGACGGCCTTGACGCCCTGGAACCACTCTTCCGGTTCCTCCCAGTCCATCAGGCCGGCGTCGCGGGCCAGTTCGCTGTTGACCCCGTCGGCGGCGACGACGACGTCGGCCTTGATGGGGTCGAGTTCGTCGCAGGTGACGCCGACTATCTCGCCGTCCTCCCGCAGGAGGCCGTTGACGCGGACCTCGGTCAGCAGGCCGCCGCCGGTCTCGCGGGTCATCTCGTGGACGCGCTCTGCGAGCCACGAGTCCATCCGCCGCCGGAGGACGGAGTCGCACCACTCGGTGTCGCTGTGGTGCATGTCGTGTAAGTCGAGCGTCTTGACCTTCTGGCCGGAGACGGCGTGCAGGTAGTGCTCTGTCACCTCGCGCTCCGAGGCCTCCTCGCGGAAGTCGGGGAACAGGTCGTCGATGGTGTACGGCGCGGACTCCTCGGCGTAGATGAGGCCGCCCGAGACGTTCTTCGACCCGGCGTCGACGCCCCGTTCGAGCACGAGCGTCTCCACGCCGTAGTTCGCGAGCGTCGCCGCCGCCGCCGCGCCGCCGGGACCGGCCCCGACGACGACCGCCTCGAAGTGTTCGTAGTCTCCGTCTTCAGTCATCGTCTTCACCTCCTGTCGCCGCAGTTTCGATGTCTAGCTCGCCCGATTCCAGCCCCTCGATGAGACGCGGCAGGACCTCGAAGAGGTCGCCCTCGACGAAGTAGTCCGAGAAGTCGCGGATGCGGGCGTCCGGGTCGGTGTTGACCGCGACGATGGTCTCGGACTCGTCCATGCCGACCTTGTGCTGGACCGCGCCGCTGACCCCCGCCGCGATGTAGAGGTCGGGGGCGACGACCTGTCCCGTCTCGCCGATCTGTCGCTCCTCGCGGGTGTACTGCTCGACGTGGCCCTCGAAGTTGAACGACCCGGTGACGATGCCGCGGGTGACGCCGATCTCGGCGTCGTCGAACTGGTCTGCGAGTTCGATCGCCAGCTCCATCCCCCGGGTCGGGTCGGCGCTGAGTCCCCGCCCCACGCAGACGATGACGTCGTGGCCGGTGAGGTCGACGCCGGCGTCTAGCTGGTCGAACTCGGTGACGTCGACCCGGAACCACTCGTCTTTCAGGTCGAGGTCGTGTTCGACGACCTCCGCCTCGCGCTCCGGGTCGGGGTCGGGAATCTCGAAGCTCCCGGGGATGACCGAAGCGCCCTGCGGGTGGAACTCCCGGTTCGGGTTGTCGAGACAGAGAATCGTCGAGTACTCGAAGCCGCTGAAGTCCGGCCGCTTCATGTGGAGGACGCGCTCGAAGGTCCGTTTCGTCCCCGGTTCGCCGGTCTTCACCGGGTTGGAGATGACCGCGTCCTCGATGTAGAGCCCCGAGCAGTCAGAGGCGAGGCCGCTGTCGAGTTCGGCCTGCACCATCGCAGAGAGGTCCCGTCCGTTGTTCGTCGCCGGGAAGACGACGTAGCGCGGTTCGTCGTAGTCGCGCCAGTCGGCCTCGGCTGCGGTGTCGGCGTCGCCGGCGGTGCCGCCCCACCGCGCCATATCACAGAAGATGCGGGTGTAGGGCTTGTGCTGGAACCGCGAGAGACGGTCGTCCTCGTGGACGACGACCACGTCGGCCCCGGCGGCGACCACGTCGTCGACGTGTTTCTCCACGTCGTCGCCGATGAGCACCGCGACGACTCGCTCGTCGGCGTCGTAGTCGTCGTTGTACTGGTCCATCAGCTCGCGGGCCTTGCCGAGCATCTCCAGCGAGACGTCGACGAGTTCGCCCGCCTGCGTCTCGCAGTAGACCCACATGTCTCCGTAGGTGCCGTCCTCGATGGCCCGGACGTGGCGCTTGTCGGCCGTCGGGTGGTCGAGTTCCGGATACTTCTCCTCGGGGGGGAGCTGTTCTTCCTCCCTCTCGTCGCTCTCTGCGACCGAGTCGATGCGGTTCTGGATGAGGTTCTTGACGCTGTCGCGGTCCTCGCCGTCCTCCTCCCGGTCGAGGAGGGTCTGGAGGGTCTCCACCTCGTCGACGTTCAGGAGCGCGTTGCCGATGTCGGCGGCGCTCATCGCAGCGAGGTCGAGGTCGGTGACGTCGCCCTCCTCTTTTTCTTCGGCCTCGAACTTCTCGATGCGGCTCTCGATGAGGGTAATCGCGCCCGTGCGGTTCTCGCCGTCCTTCTCCTTTTCGAGAATCTCTCTGAGCTCGTCGAGGTCGTCGACGTCCTTTATCTTCGGACCGAGTTCGGAGATGTCGTACTCGCCGGGGTCGAGCGACACGGTCAGTCACCTCCCCCCGCGAAGGGCGACAACTCGTCTAGCACCGACTGCATGCCGTCGGCGTCGTCGGGCTCGACCATCGTCGCCTCGCGCTCTGCCGGGGGTTTCGGAATCGGGTCCACCGACGAGACGATGGTGGGCGACCCGTCGAGTCCGATGTAGTCCGGGTCGAGGTTGAGCGCCTCGTGGTCCCAGACCGTGAGGTGGTCCTCGTAGTCCTCGGCGCGGTCCCGCGTCTCGTCGCGCAGGTCCTTCCACGTGAGCCGGTGGGTCGCGTTCCGGTAGGACGGCTCGAACTCGGGGTCCGCGACGACGAAGCAGGGCAGCGGCGCTTCGACCGTCTCGATCTCCTCGATGTCGCCCTCGACGAGTCGCTTCGCGCGGACGGTGCGCTCCTCCTCGTCGATGTCGAGCGCGACGACGTGCGTGATGACGGGCATGTCCAGCCCCCAGCACGTCTGCGGTCCGGTGTGACCCGTCTCCCCGTCCGCCGTCTTGAACCCCGCGAAGACGATGTCGGGCTCTGTCTCGAGTTTCTCGATGCCGGTCGAGAGGGTGATGGCCGTCGCCCACGTGTCCGCCGCGGCCATCGCGCGGTCCGACAGCAGGTAGAGGTCGTCTGCGTACACAGACTCCATCGCCTCCTGCAGGACCTCCTTGTACCCCGGCGGCCCCATGCTCATCACGCTGACGTTCCCCCCGTGGCGGACCTTCGTCTGGAGCGCAGCCTGGAGTGCGAACCTGTCGTTCGGGTTCATGACCGTCGGCGTCTTCCCCCGCTCCAGGTGCCCTTCCTCGTCGAAGGAGACCTGTCCCTCGCGGAAGTCGGGAACCCCTTTCGTCAAGACGACCGTGTGCATAGATATCACTACCTCTGGTGGTTGGTGTGCCGTACAGGTAATAATAGTTCCTCGTTGGATTCGAGAGACGAGACCGGGGGGTGACACAGCGGTCGCTCCTCGTCGGTGCGAACCGCTCCGGTCGACCGTCCGTCGCGTGGGAATCCGGTCAGACGGCCCCGTCGCGCGCGTGACGGACGCTACGTCGCGCGGCGGCGGGCGGCGAAGTCGGAGTCAGATGCGGCCGGCGCGGCCGGGGTCGACGTCGATGGCGTCGACGGGGCAGAC
>JBDGSQ010000146.1:0-7038 GCA_042217455.1 Haloferacaceae archaeon
CCCGAACTGACCTAGTATGATAGCCTTCACCTTCATGTTCCTCGTTCGGGTGGGTTTTTGCAGACCAACATGGTTCCCGCCATGTGGTACAATTATGACTAACGAGAAACACGGTTTCGACCGACGGAAGTTCCTCGGCCTGACGGGGGCCGGCGGACTGGGGCTACTGGCTGGCTGTGGCGGGCAGAACACGGCCGACGACGTCACGACGACGGCGGCGCCGACGTCCGAGACCACCACCTCGGGGAGCGGCGGCGGCTCAGACACCACCGAGACGACGAGCGCGTCGAACTCGAAGATGGGCGGGACGTTCGTCGGCACCACCTCGGAGGACGCGCCGACGCTCGACCCCCGGATGAACGAACTCGCGTGGGCCAACAGCTTCCTGCACTACATCTTCGACACGCTGACGGCCGTCAGCCCCGACGGGAGCAAGATCGTCCCGCACCTGGCCAAAGACGAGCCGAAACAGGTCGACGACACGACGTTCGACTTCACGCTCCGGCAGGGCGTGACGTTCCACAACGGGACCGAGATGACCGCCGAGGACGTCGCGTACTCGTTCAACTGGGTGCTGAATCCGGACAACCCGTCGCCGAACCGGGCGGCGCTGTCGTTCATCGACAACGTCGAGGCGAAAAGCGACTACGTCGCGCGCTTCAACCTCAAGTACCCGTTCGCCCTGTTCAAACTGACGCTCGCCGGGATGAACGCGCCCGTCGTCCCGAAGGGGGCCGCAGAGGAGATGGGACACGAGGAGTTCGGCAGCAACCCCATCGGGACCGGCCCGTTCCAGTTCGTCGAACACAAGTCGGCGTCGCACGTCCTGCTGAAGCGCAACCCGGACTACTTCGTCGAGGCGCCGAACGTCGAGCAGTACCGGATGCGCATCATCCCCAAGCCGCAGGTGCAGTTCGTCGAACTCGCCACCGGCGGCGTCCACGAGGCCGGCGTCCCGAAGAACCTCACCGAGAAGGCGAAATCGGAGGACAACATCAAGACCACGCTCGTCTCCGAACTGGACTACAACGGCCTCATCTTCAACGCCAAGCGAGAGCCGTTCGACAAGCTGAAGGTCCGCAAGGCGATGCAGTACCTCGTCGACTACGACGAGATGCTCCGGGTCACGAAAGGCGACCTCGGCCACCGCATCTACGGGTTCATGCCGAAGTCCGTCAGCGAGGGCTGGGGCTTCCCGTGGGAGGACTGGCAGAGCAAGTACTACCCCGAGAAGGACCACGAGAAGGCGAAACAGCTCCTCGAGGAGGCCGGCTACGGCGACGGGTTCGGCAAGAAGCTCCACATGTCCTCGCTGGCGTCGGCCCAGTTCAAGAACATGGCCACGGTGCTGCAGAACGAGCTGAAACAGGTCGGCATCGAATCGGAGGTCCAGGAGGTCACCATCGGACAGTGGCTCGACGACCTCGACACCGGCGAGTTCGACGTCACCATCTACGGCTGGGGCGGGGGACAGGACCCCGACGGGTACTTCTACTACCTGTTCCGCGACCTCAGAAACGACGAGGGCGGGATGTCCGAGGACGTCGCGGGCAACGCCTCGGCGTCGTTCCTGTACCAGAACGACGAGCTGAGCGCCCAGACGAAAGCCGACGTCGACGCGAAGATCCGGAAGGCCCGGAAGCTACAGGACCGAGGGGAGCGCAAGCAGCTCTACACGGAACTCGCCGAGTTCTGGCAGTCCCAGTACCCGCACATCCCCGTGTACTCCGAGCAGTCGATGGTGGCCTGGAGCAAGGACGTCAAGGACTACAAGCCGACGTCCTTCCTGAACCAGCCGCTGATCAACGAGTGGAACAACGCCTACCTCGCCGACAAGTAGCGCGGTAGCCACGTACCCCCACCCTCGATGGATCTCGAACGAACCACGAACTCCACATGAGTATTTACAGATATTCGGCACGACGGCTCCTGCAGATCGTCCCGGTGCTCCTGGGCGTGTTCTCGCTCACGTTCGTCATGGTGCACGCGCTCCCGGGCAATCCGGTCCGCATCTACCTCGGGTTGAACCCGAGCCAGTCGCTGGAGCAGGAGCTGCTGAAGCAGTACGGGTTCAACCAGCCGCTCTGGAAGCAGTACCTCGATTACCTCTGGCGGTTGCTCCACGGCAACATCGGCGAGTCGTTCGTCCGGAAGCGGGCGGTGTCGTCGCTGATGCTGGAGCGACTCGGCCCGACGCTGACGCTCATGGGGCTCTCGTACGCCATCGCGCTGCCGGCGGCGCTCTTTCTGGGCGTCTACGCGGCCGCGCGCCACAACGAACTCGGGGACCACGTCTCCCGGTTCGTCGGCCTCGCGGGGCTCTCGACGCCGAATTTCTGGCTCGGGCTGATGCTCATCTTCGTCTTCGCCTACCAGGTCGACTTCCTCCCCGCGTCGGGCTACGTCCCGTTCTCGCAGGACCCGGTCGCGTCGATAAAGCACCTGATCCTGCCCGTGATAACGCTCTCGACGGCCCAGACGGCGACGCTGATGCGCATGACCCGCTCGAGCATGGTCGAGGAGCTCTCGAAGGACTACGTCCAGACCGCCCGCGCGTACGGCCTCCCCGAGCGGCGAATCCTCTTCAAACACGCCTTCAGGAACGCCCTGTTGCCGCTCATCACGATCGTCGGCATCCAGCTCTCGTTCCTGCTGGACGGGAGCGTCGTCGTCGAACAGATATTCGCCATCCCCGGGATGGGACGGCTCGGGTACAACGGCCTCCTCCAGCAGGACTACGGGGTCATCATCGGGCTGAACATCTTCTTCGCCATCCTGTTTCTGGTCGGCGTCGTGATCACAGACCTCGCCTACGCGTACATCGACCCGCGGATACGATACGACTAGTATGAGCACTGATGCATCCACGAACGTGCAGGACGCAGAGTTCGAGACGGAGAGCGGCATCCTCGCGACCTTCAAGGAACTCCGCCACAGCGCGACGGCGATGGGCGGGGCGCTCATCGTGGGGGTGTTGCTCCTGATGGCCATCTTCTCGACCATCGACCTGATGGTGTTCCACAAGGCCCTCATCTCCTCGGTGTTCGCAGACCCCCACAAGATGAACACGCTCGACATCTACGCGCCGCCGTCGGTTGCGCACCCGATGGGGACAGACCAGTACGGTCGCGACGTCCTCGCTCGCGTCATCTACGGGAGCCGAATCGCGCTGGCCATCGGCATCATCGCCGTCGGCATCGGCTTCCTCGGCGGCATCGTCCTCGGCTCCTTCGCGGCGTACGAGGGCGGCTACGTCGACGACGCCATCATGCGGGCGCTCGAGACGCTCTACTCCATCCCGGGGCTCGTCCTCGCGATGACGCTGATGGCGATTCTCGGCGCCAGCATCTACAACCTCTTTTTCGCCTACGGCGTCATCGGCATCCCGGCGTACGCCCGGGTGATTCGCTCCGAGGTGCTCTCCATCCGCGAAGAGGAGTACGTCGACGCCGCCCGGGCCGCGGGCCTCTCGAACTGGAAGATTCTCTTCCGGGAGATAATCCCGAACGGCCTCGCCGCCGCGCTGGTGCAGGCGACGCTCTCGATGGGCGGCGTCATCATCGGCGCGGCCGCGCTCTCGTTTCTCGGGTTCGGCGTCCAGCCGCCCACGGCGTCGTGGGGGCGGATGCTCAACACCGCCCAGTCGGCGCTCATCATCGCGCCCTGGGTCGCCGTCTTCCCGGGGCTGATGATCTTCATCACGGTGATGGGGTTCAACATGCTCGGCGACGGCCTCCGTGACGCGATGGACCCCCGGACGAGCCTCCGCTCGCCCGACCTGGAAGCCCTCGACGAGTACGTCGACCGCGTCGTCGACCCGACCGAGGCCAGTCCGACGGGGTCCGACGACTGGTTCGCCGGCGCGGCGCTGGCAGATCAGGAGCGGGACGCGACCGACTCGGACGAGGGGGGCCGGCGATGAGCCTCCTCGAGGTCGAGGACCTCCGGACGTACTTCTACACGGAGGCCGGCATCGTCCGGGCCGTCGACGGCGTGGGCTTCGAGGTCGAACGCGGCGAGACCCTCGGGCTCGTCGGCGAGTCCGGCGCCGGCAAGAGCGTCACCGTGAAGAGCCTGCTCGGACTCATCGACGCGCCGGGCAAGGTCGTCGACGGCGAGGTCTACTTCGACGGCCGGCCGCTCCACGAGATGACAGAGCAGGAACTCCGGACCGAGGTCCGCGGGTCGGACATCTCCTTCGTCTTCCAGGACCCGATGTCGGCGCTCAACCCGGTGTACACGGTTGGGGACCAGATAGCCGAGATCGTCGAGTACCACACCGACCGCACCGAGGCCGAGGCGTGGGACCGCGCGGTCGAACTGCTCGACGACGTGGGCATTCCGGACCCCGAACAGCGGGCCGACCAGTACCCGCACGAGTTCTCCGGCGGCATGCGACAGCGTGTGCTCATCGCCATGGCGCTCTCGTGCAACCCGAAGCTCATCGTCGCCGACGAACCGACGACGGCGCTCGACGTCACCATCCAGGCCCAGATAATCGAGCTGTTCGACGAGATTCAGGAGAAGTACGACACCGCCATCGTCTACGTCACCCACGACCTCGGCGTCGTGCGCGAGGTCTGTGACCGCGTCGCAGTGATGTATCTCGGCAAGGTCGTCGAGTCCGCGCCCTACGACGAGCTCTACCGCGACCCACAGCACCCCTACACGCAGATGCTGATGCGCTCTGTCGTCACGCCGGACCGCGACGTCTCGTCGCTCGAACCCATCGAGGGGACGATGCCGAGCGCCGTCGACCCGCCGTCGGGGTGTCGGTTCCGGACCCGCTGTCCGCGGGCGTTCGACGCCTGCGGGCGGGTCGAACCGCCGCGGTTCGACGTCGGCCCCGACCACGACAGCGCCTGCCTCCTCCACGAGGAGCAGTACGGCGAGGACCCGCCGCGACTCCACGAACGGGTAGACGGCGATTCACCGCCTCGGGAGTCGAGTACCGGGGGTGGAACCGATGAGTAGCGTCCGCGACGAGACGACCGAACCGCCCGCGTCCGGGACGGAGAGCGAGGACGACCCCCTGCTCGAAGTGCGGGGACTGGAGAAGCACTTCCCGGTCAACACGGGGTTCATCTCGTCGCTCAAAGTCGACCGCAGCGGCGGCTTCCCGCTCACGTTCGACGACACGAGGGTGCGCGCCGTCGACGGCGTCGACTTCGAGCTCCGCCCCGGCGAGACGTTCGGCGTCGTGGGCGAGTCCGGCTGCGGGAAGTCGACGCTCGCCCGGACGCTGGTCGGCCTCGAACAGCCGACGGACGGCGAGATCGTCTTCCGCGGCGAGGACATCTCCTCGTTCGACGCCGAGTCGCTCCGGCGGTTCCGGAAGGACGCCCAGATCGTCTTCCAGGACCCGCAGTCGAGTCTGAACCCCCGGCGGAAGATCGGCAACATCATCGCGGACCCGCTCGAGGCCGCCGGCTGGGACAGCGAGCGCCGCCGCGACCGCGTCCTCGAACTCCTCGAGGACGTCGGCCTCGAACGGGACTTCTACAACCGCTACCCTCACGAGTTCTCCGGCGGGCAGCGCCAGCGCATCAACCTCGCGCGTGCGCTCTCTATCAACCCGGACCTCGTCATCGCGGACGAGCCGGTGAGCGGGCTGGACATGAGCGTGCAGGCCCAGATTCTCACCCTGATGGACGACCTGCAGGACGAGTACGGCCTCACGTACCTGTTCATCACCCACGACCTCTCGGTCATCCGGCAGGTCGCGGACCGCATCGCCGTCATGTACGTCGGCGACTTCGTCGAGACGGCCCCGACCTCCCGGCTGTTCTCCGCGCCCCATCACCCCTACACGCGGGCGCTCCTCGACGCCGTGCCGAACCCCGACCCCGACGCCCGGGAGCTGACCGCACAGCTACACGGCGACGTGCCGAGTCCGAGCGACCCCCCGTCGGGCTGCAAGTTCCACACCCGGTGTCCGAAGGTGATTCCCCCGGAGGCGTTCTCGCGCGATGCGTACGTCGAGTACGTCACCTTCAAGACGCTCCTCGGCCGGCGGAACGTCGACCCGGACGCCGACCCCGGCGACTACTTCGAGACGTCGCTGCCGCGGGAGGCGAGAGACGCGGTCGCGGAGGCGCTCTCGCTCGCGGCCGACGACGAGTGGGACGCCGCGGGCGAGGCGCTGGACGAGTACCAGTCGGTGTGCGAATCCGAGGTGCCCGCGCTGGAGCAGGTCGGAGACGAACCGCGCCACGCCTCGGCCTGCCACCTGCCCGACGAGGAGCGAGAGACCTACTCCTGGTGAGCGCCGTCGGGTTCGACGACGCGCACCTCCGTCTCGGCGACGAGGCCGCGGTCCTCCCAGTTCTCGACGGCGACGTAGCCGGTGAGCGAGTGCGTCCCGGGCGCGTCCGTCCAGACGGTGCCCGACGCGCTCTCCTCGCAGATTCGCCCGTCCCACGACGCCTCGAACGCCTTCCGCTCGAACCCGGCGAACCGGACGCGCCGCTCCGTCTCGGGCGGGGAGAACGACCGCCTGTCGGCCTCGCGAATCCCGTCTACCTCCCACCCCCACAGGCGACTCGTGGGCGTCGAGACGGTCACGGGAACCGGCAGGCGGTTCCGGACGACGACGTAGAACGTCCGCGGCTCGCCGAGCGGTATCGCCTCCGGCGCGCGAATCTCTACCGAGAGTGCGGCGATGGCGAGCGCGCTCGGGACGAGTCTGTCGAACCAGCCGCCTCGCTCGTCGGACTCCTCTCTCCTTCCTGTCGGCATCGGCGACCGACGCCTGCGGTCTGAGTCTCGTCGGGACATCTCCTCGGACGCTCCGGTCGAACGCCGTCGCCGCGGGGCCCACCCCCGGGCGAGGGCTCTGTCCCCGAGTACGCCCCCGGCCCGAGTAAAAACCTCTCACTCGGCGCGAGCAGGCGGTCGGGGGACGTCGGTGACGCGGGCGCACCGGGCGGCAGGGTCTCTGGACACGGGCGCGCCGGGCGGCAGGGCCTCTGGACACGGGCGTGCCGGGCGGCAGGGTCTCTGGACACGGGCGCGCCGGGCGGCAGGGCCTCTGGACAC
>JBDGSQ010000146.1:7138-13354 GCA_042217455.1 Haloferacaceae archaeon
CCGGGCGGCAGGGTCTCTGGACACGGGCGCGCCGGGCGGCAGGGCCTCTGGACACAGACGTGCCGGGCGGCAAGGCCTCTGGACACGGGCGCGCCCCGCGCAAGGCCTTTGGGACGGGCGCGCCTCGGTTCACGACGAATGGTCGACGACGACGGTCCGGTGCGGTTCGACTACCACGCCCACTCGGACTACTCCGACGGGGCGGAACTGGAGGCGATGGCGGGGGCCGCGGAGGCGAGCGGGCTGGAGGCGATCGGGTTCGCGGACCACTGCAACGTCACCGACCCGGCGCTGTCGTCCCACGAGGTCTACTCCCTCCACGAGACCTACGAGGAGCGCCGCGCGGAGCTGGGCGACCTGCGCGAGCGGTTCGAACTGCGCGTCTTCGACGCGGTGGAACTGGACTACGTCCCCGGCGAGGAGGCGCGCCTGCGGGACTTTCTGACCGAGGCGGACTTCGAGTACAGCCTCGGGAGCGTCCACCGCATCGACGGCGTGAACGTCATGCACGGCCCCGCGGTCGCCGACGCGGACGAGGGGGACCGGGAGCGACTCGTCGACGACTACTTCGACGCCGTCGTCGCGCTCGTCGAGTCGGAGCTGGTCGACGTCCTCTCACACCTCGACGTCACGACCCGGAACCCCCACCTCCGGGAGATACCCGACAGCGAACACTACGAGCGCGTCGCAGGCGCACTGGAGGACAGCCGAACGGTCCCGGAACTCAATCTCGGCCGGGTGCAGCGAGCCGAGGGGTCGCTGCACCCGGACCCCGCGTTCCTCAACGCGTTCGCGGAGCGCGGGGTGCGATTCGTCGTCGGGACGGACGCGCACCGACCGGCACAGGTCGCGGCCCGAACGCGACAGCTGGGAGACGCACTCGATGGGGTCGGAGTCGAGGTACTCGACGGTCTCGCGCCGTTCGTCTCCGACGCGTGACCGGTCCGCCGGAGCCCGCTCGCCACCGGTGAACCAGCGCCGTTCGCCCTCGACGGGCGACCGAGGACCGGGTCGCCCCGCGTTCAGACGCTGTCCACGTCGTACATCGTCCGCTCGAGCGTCTGGTCCGGGCCGGCCGACAGGCCGCCGTCGACGACCAGTTCCGTCCCGGTCACGAACCGCGACCGCCCGGAGGCGAGAAAGAGCGCCGCCTCGGCGACGTCCTCCGGCCGGCCGAACCGGCCGAGCGGGTACTGGTCCAGCCACTCCTCGCGGACGTCGCCGTGCCCCTCCTCGGTGAGTTTCGGGCTGGAGGCCTCGGTGATGACGGTCCCCGGACAGAGGACGTTCGAGCGGACGCCGTGTCGCCCGTACTGGGTGGCGACGACGCGGGACAGGCCGACGATGCCGTTCTTGGCCGCCGAGTACGCGGTCAGTCCGATACCGGACAGCGCGTTGATAGAGGAGGCGTGGACGAGCCGCCCGCCGCCGGAGGCCGCCATCCGGGGGACCGCCTCCCGCGTGCAGAGGAAGGTGCCGGTGAGGTTGAGGTCGAGGACCCGCCGCCACGCCTCCAGCGACACCCGGGTCAGGTTGTCGTCGTCGAGCGACCCGCCGGCGTTGTTCACGAGCACGTCGAGCCCCTCGAACCGCTCTTCGGTCGCCTCCAGCATCGCGGCGACGGCCTCCGGGTCCGTGACGTCCGTCTCGACGAAGGCCGCTTTCCCGCCGCCGTCTCTGATTCCGTCCGCGGTCGCTCGCCCTCGCTCTGCGTCGACGTCGGCGACGACGACGCTCGCGCCGTCGGCCGCCAGTCGCTCCGCGATGGCTCGCCCGATTCCCCGCGCCGCGCCCGTCACGACCGCCGTCTCGCCGGCGAGCGTCCTGTCGCTCATCTGTCTGTGGGCAGAGGGGACGCCGGGCGGCAAAAGCGTGCGGGTAGCGCGGGACGGGACCGCGCTCCGTCACCCGTCCGTCTCAGACCGTCGGGTCGTCCGCCTCAGACCGTCGGGTCGTCCGACTCAGACCGTCGGGTCGTCCGACTCAGACCCCCGGGAGGACTCCCGCGCGCTTGCCGAGGACGACGGGGCGGTCCGCGCCGGTGGCGCTCGGCACGTTGCCGGGGACGCCGTCGACCCGGTACTGCCCGAGGAGAGCCATCAGCGCCGCCTCCTTGGCCCCGCTCCGGTACCCGTGGTCGTCGACGGGGTCGACCGGGCAGTCGAGTTCGTCCCGGAGCATGGCCATCAGCGTCGGGTTCCGCGTCCCGCCGCCGGAGACGACGACGCGGTCGGGATACCGCGCCGCGAACCGCTCGTAGGCGTCGGCAATCGAGCGGGCGGTCAGCATCGTCGCGCTCGCGACGAGGTCGGCGTCAGAGCATCCCCTGTCCCGCCCCGCGGCGACGAACTCGCGGACGTACGCCGGACCGAACGCCTCCCTCCCGGTGGTCTTGGGCGGGGCGGCGGCGAAGAAGTCGCCGTCGAGGCACTCGGCGACCAGTCCGTCGTCGACCGTTCCCCTCGCGGCCGTCTCGCCGTCCTCGTCGTAGGCGGCCGCGCCCCCCGTTACGGTCTCGACGACGCCGTCGACGACCATGTTTCCGGGGCCGGTGTCGAACGCGCGGACGTCGTCGCGGCCGGGGGACGGGGGGAGGAGCGTGCAGTTCCCGATGCCGCCGACGTTCTGGACCGCGCGGAACTCGTCGTCGTGGCTCAGGAGCGCGAGGTCGAACGCCGGCGTGATGGGCGCGCCCTGCCCCCCGACCGCGACGTCCGCCGTTCGGAAATCGCCCACCGCGGGGACGCCCGTCCGCGCCGCGAGCGCGTCGGCGTCGCCGATCTGGAGCGTCGACCGGACCGCCTCGCCGACGCCGGGCGGGGCCGCGGGGTCGGGCAGGTGGCGAATCGTCTGTCCGTGGCTGGCGAGCAGGTCCACCTCCCCCAGCCCGCGGCCGGCGTCGGCGGCCGCTCGCCCCGCGGCGTCTGCGAAGCGCACGCTCAGGCCGGCGTTCAGCCGACAGACGTCGTCGACGCTCCCCTCGGTGCAGAGGTCGTACAGCCGGTCGCGGAGCGGCTCGGGGTACGGAACGGTGACGAATCCCTCGACTGCGAGGTCGTACTCGGTCGGGTCGCCCGACTCGGGGACGGCGACGCGACAGCAGGCGGCGTCGACACCGTCGAGAGAGGTCCCGGACATGAGTCCGACCACCGTCGACGACCGGGGCGTGGGGGCTGGCATCGTCCCGGATGACACGCCCCGGCGCAAAAACGTACCGCCGGCGGTGCCGGGAAAGTGAGTGCCGGGGGACAAGTGGTAAGGCGGTCGGTTCGGTGAGTCCAGACGTGCCACCGCAGAGAATCGCGGACCTGTCCCTCCGCGAGAAGGTCGGACAGCTGTTCCTCGTCGGCTTCGACGGGACCACCCTCTCACCCCCCGTCGAGCGGTTCGTAGACGAGTGGGGGCTCGGGGGCGTCGTCTACTTCTCCCGGAACGTCTCGACCCCCGAGCAGACGGCGGCGCTCTCTGCGCGCCTGCGGGAGCGGGCCGCCCGGGCCGGCGTACCGCCGCCGCTCGTCGCCGTCGACCAGGAGGGCGGCCCGGTCTCCCGGCTCCCGTGGGGGACCGAACTCCCGAGCGCGATGGCCCTCGGCGCGACCCGCGACGCGTCGCTGGCCGAGGTCGCCGGCGAGGCGGTCGGCGCGGAACTGCGGAGCCTCGGCGTCGACGTGAACCTCGCGCCCGTTCTCGACGTGCACAGCGACCCGGACAACCCGGTCGTCGGGGTCCGGTCGTTCGGCGAGGACCCGTCGCTCGCGGGGGAACTGGGCACCCGGTTCGCCGCCGGCCTGCAGTCGGGCGGCGTCCTCGCCTGCGGCAAGCACTTCCCCGGCCACGGCGCAACGGAGACAGACTCCCACCGGGACCTGCCGGTCGTCACCCGCGACCGGGAGCGACTGGACCGGGTCGAACTGGTTCCCTTCGAGCGCGCCGTCGAGGCGGGCGTCGACGCGGTGATGACGGCCCACGTCGCCTTCCCGGCACTCACCGGCGCGGACGACCTCCCGGCGACCGTCTCCCGCGACGTCGTCACCGGCGTCCTCCGCGAGGACCTCGGGTTCGACGGACTGGTCGTCACCGACTGTCTGGAGATGGACGCCATCGCGGACGGCATCGGAACGGCCGAGGCGGCGGTCCGCGCGCTCGAGGCGGGCTGTGACCTCCTCACCGTCTCCCACACGCCCGCGGTACAGGAGGGGGCGATGCGGGCGGTCCTCGACGCCGTCCGGGCCGGCCGACTCCCGGAGGCGCGACTCGACGAGTCGGTGGCGCGGGTCCTGCGGGCGAAGCGTTCCCGCGACGCTGATGTCGGAAGCGACACCGCGTGGGAGACTGCCGCGGAGCGCTCCCGGGACGTCGGCGCCGAGGTGGCGACCGGGGCGGTGACGCTGGTCCGGGACGCGACCGGCGCGCTCCCGGTCGGCGACCGCGTCGTCGTCGTCACGTTCGCCGGGGGCGAACCCACGGAGGTAGCGGACGGCCGCACCGGGTCGGGAGGGCTCGCCGCCGCCGTCGAGTCGCCCGACTGCGCGGTCGCGGCCTCGTTCGCGGGCGAGGCGTTGCTGTCGTCGGACGCGGAGTCGCCGGAGGAGAAGTCGCCAATCGGGAGCACGCCGGAGGCGGAGTTACCGGACGGCGACACGCACCCGCTCGGCGGCGACGCGACGGTCGTCGTCGGGACGGTCGACGCGGCGAACGACGCGGCGCAGGCGAACGCCGTCAGGGAACTCGCGGCCCGGACCGACGACCTCGTGGTCGTCTCGCTGCGCAACCCCAACGACCTGCGGGCGTTCCACGGCGTCGACTGCTACCTCGCGGCGTACGATTCGACGCCCGCGACGCTCGCTGCCGTCGGCGCGGTGCTCCGCGGGGAGGTCGAACCGCGCGGGTCGCTCCCAGTCACGATTCCGCTCGACGGCGACGAGGGCTGACTCCCGGACCGGGGCGATTCGGTGGCGTTTCCCGACCCCGACCGGTCACTCGCGCTGGTCGACCGACTTCAATCGGTCACCCGACCGCGTCGGTCGCTGCCGAGAGCCAGTCGAACTGTTCCTCGGTCAGCAGGCCCTCGTTGTATATCCGGAGTTCGCCCTCGAGCGGGTCCCGAACCGCATCGAGAAGCGCATCCCACTCGTTTCGGCTCCCGACGTACTCGGGGTCGAGGCTCACGCCGGCGTCGACGGCGACCCCCTCGAGGTCACCGAACGCGGCCACGCGCCGTCTCGCAACGGCGGGGTCGCCGGTGTAACACAGCGCGGTCACGCGGTCGAGGTGGGCCGAGAGGCGGTCGAGGCGGACCCCCGCGGGCCAGCCGTCGGTCGGCCCTCTCCCGAACCCGTCCGAGGCGTAGTAGGTCAGCGAGACGTCGCCGCTGGCCCGGTCGATGTGGCGAACGAGCGACTCGACGACGCGGGCGCGGAACGCGAACAGGTCAGCCAGCACCGGCCGTCGGTCGACCAGCGCTTCGAGCGACGGGACGGTGTTCTCGGGGGTCTGGAGCGCCGACTTACACAGGTCCCGTACGACGTCCCGGGCCGCCTCGATATCGAAGTCCGCCTCTCGCCGGCAGGCCGGGCAGAAACACTGCGAGAGCAGCAGCTCCTCGGCGCGGGACGCCACCGCCTGGTTCTTCTCGTGACCGAACCGGTCGCCGTGGCCGTGGAACGCCGAGGGGAAGCCGATGGACTCCAGTCCGATGGCGTCGACGTCGTAGCTCGCGAGCGCGCCCGCGACGTTCCCGTAGTAGGTCCGCACCTCCGGGTGGGACGGGCAGAACGCGTGGTCGTGTCGGTGTCCGAACGCGCTCTCGAACCGGTAGGTCGGGTGTTCGGTCCCCAGCCGCGTGTTGTGGAGGCAGACCAGCCACGCCGTCACCGAGAGGTCCGCGCCCGTCGCCGCGTCCGTAATCACCTCGAGCGCGTCGTCGCGTCCCTCGATTTCGTTCACCGGGGGCCGGATGGGCGCGTCCGCGAACCGGTCGCCGGGGTCGAAGTAGCACCCGCCGGGGTACGCCGCGAACGGGTCCCCCTCGGCGGACGGGTTCAGAGTCCGGACCGAGTGGTAGTGGCTCGCCACGGCGAGGCCGTCGACGCCGCAGTCTCCGAGTTTCGCCGCTCGCCGGTCGACCCCGGCGGCGAGGAGGCTCCACGGGTAGCTCCACACGGTGGTCATACCCCTGCAACCGGGACGGGCGGTATAAAACCACGGTGCGTGCGG
>JBDGSQ010000009.1:0-13172 GCA_042217455.1 Haloferacaceae archaeon
ACTGTTTTGACCCGCTGGCGAGACGTGGGTCACGATGAGTCAGGCCGGAACCCGCGAACCGCGGCGGAGTCTGGGACTTCTCGACGCGACGATGGTCGGCATGGGCGCGATGATCGGTGCGGGCATCTTCGTCCTGACCGGACTCGCCGCGGACATCGCGGGGCCGGCGGCGATTCTCGTCTTCCTGCTGAACGGCGTCGTCACCGCGTTCACGGCGCTCTCGTACGCGGAGCTCGCGGCCGCCATCCCGGAGAGCGGGGGCGGGTACGCCTTCGTCAAGGAGGTGTTCTCGGACCTCGTCTCCTTCCTGATGGGGTGGATGCTCTGGTTCGCGTACATGATCGCGGGGGCGCTGTACGCCCTCGGGTTCGGCTCGAACATGCTCGAGTTCCTCCGCGTCCTCGGCGTCCGCGTCCCGGAGACGCTCACCGCGGGCCCGGTGGCGCTGCCCGCCGGCGCGACGATCCTCGGTCTCGGCATCGTCTTCCTCCTCGTGGGGCTGAACGCCCTCTCGACGAGCGCCAGCGGCGGGGCGGAGACCGTCGTCACGCTCGTCAAGATAGCCATCCTGCTCCTGTTCGCAGGGTTCGGCGCGTTCGCGGCCGACGCCGGGGAGTTCGACCCCCTGTTCACGAACGGGGCCGTCAAACTCCTCCCGGCGATGGGGCTCACGTTCATCGCCTTCGAGGGGTACGACCTCATCGCCACCGTGACCGAGGAGGTGAAAAACCCCCGCGAGAACATCCCGAAGGCCATCTTCTACTCGCTCGCCGCGACCATCGTCATCTACCTGCTCGTCGTCTTCGTCGCCATCGGCACCCTCGGCGCGGAGTCGCTCGGCGCGGCCGGCGAGACGGCCATCGCACGGGCCGCGGAGGGGTTCATGCCCCGGTTCCCCGTCCTCGGGACGGGCGCGTCCATCATCGCGTTCGGCGCGGTGTTCTCGACGGTCTCTGCGCTCAACGCCGTCGTCCTCGCCTCCAGTCGGGTCGCCTTCGCCATGGGTCGGGAAGGGCAGTTGCCCGCGGTCGGGCGCATCCACCACCGCTTCGGGACGCCGCTCCGTGCCGTGGTCGCCAGCGCCCTGGTGATGCTGCTCGCCGTCGCGTTCGCCCCCGTCGAGCAGGTGGGGAACCTCTCGTCGCTCTTCTTCCTGCTCTCCTTCGTCGTCGTCAACGGGAGCGTCATCAAACTCCGCCGGGAGCGACCGAACCTGACGCGCCCCTACGAGATGCCGTACTACCCGCTCCCGCCGGTTCTCGGCATCGGTCTCAACCTCCTGCTCGGGGCCTTCATCGACCTCCGAATCTGGGCTATCGGCGCCGGGTGGCTCCTCCTCGGCGGGGTTGTCTACTTGGTGCTGGAACAGAGAGGGTGAGCCATGGCAGACATTCGAGCAATCGTCGTCGGCGGCGGCCGGGTCGGGCGACAGACGGCCCGGTCGCTCCACGACCAGGGCCACAGCGTCGTGGTCGTCGAGGAGGACGCCGACCGCTGTGCCGAACTCGCAGACGAGTACGTCGCGACTGTCATCGAGGGGGACGCCACGAACCCGAACGTCCTCCGGCAGGCGAACCTCGAGGAGGCGGACGTCGTCGCCGGACTCACCGGCAAGCGCGGCATCAACCTCGGGGTCTGCATGCTCGCCCAGCGACTCGGCGACGTCAGGACCGTCGTCCGGGTCGACGCCGCAGAGGCCGCAGCGGGGTACGAGGACATCGTCGACGACGTGGTCTTCCCGGAGCGACTCGGCGCGCTGAGCGCCGTCAACGCCATCACCGGCATCGAGGTGAACGCGCTCGAAGACGTCATGGGCGACCTCGACATCTACCAGATAACCGTCGCCGAGGGAGCGCCGGTCGCCGGCAAGACCCTCGACGACGTCGGCCTCCCGCGGGGGAGCCTCGTCGTCTCGACCGCTGACGGCGACCGGGTCGCCGGACGGGAGACGGTCCTCGAAGCGGACCGCGCCTACCTCGTCGCCGTCGAACCCGACGTCGCCGACGAGGTCATGCAACTGTTCCGCGGATGAGTCGACCGCCGCGAGCGACCAGACAGTCGCAGGCGACTCGGCCGTCTCGATTCGACACGGTCGTCGCAGGCGACTCGACCGCCGCACGCGAGCCGAATACCACTGAACCGACAGCGTCAGTGCCCCTGTCACCCACGCTACGCGTGATCACGGGTTCCGCCCGTGTTTATAGGATTGCCGACGTATCTAGCGCATGCGCAGACTCCTCGCTCTCCTCTTTGCCGCCTCGCTGGTCGCCCTCCCGATACCGGCCGCCTCCGCCGCGTCGGTGGCCTACGTGGGCGACGTGGCCGTCTCGCCGGAGCAACCCCTCGTCGGCGAGCGGTTCACGGTGACCACGACGATTCGGAACGCGCAGACGGCGACGGGGCCGCTCCGGATATCCGCCGTCGCGATTCGGTCGAGTCCGGACGACGACTTCCACGAGTACGCCCGGGTGAGCGACCTGGGGCGGCTCCCGCCGGGGGCGGACCTCTCTGTCCCGCTCAGTCTCTCGTTCGACTCCCGCGGCACGCGTGACCTCCGCGTCGTCGTGTTCGGCCGCGACGACGACGGGGCGGTCCGCATGGAGTCGCCGTTTCTCGTGACCGTCCGCGAGGGCGGCCCGCAGCTGAGCGTCGACGTCGGCGACGCCGTCGTCGGCACCGCGACGACCGCCACCGTCGTCGCGGCCAACGGCGAGACCGAACCGATTCGGAACGTCCGCCTGACGCTGGTCTCCGAGGACGCCACCGTCGAGAACGCCACGTGGGTCGCGCCGGCGCTCGCCGCCGGCGAGACCCGGTCCGTCGCCTTCCGCACCACGCCGACGGCGCGCGAGGGTGACCTCACCGCGGTCCTCCAGTACGTCACCGCCTCCGGGAAGGCGCGCCGTGCGACCCAGTCGGTCCCGTTCGAGGCAGACCCCCTCGACGTCGACGTGTCCCTCGAAGCGGCGGTTCGCGACCGCGGCGGGTCGCCCCCGGTCGAGGCCACCGTCTCGAACTTCGGGAACGCCCCCCTGGAGGGGGTCACCGTCACCGCGTCGAACAACGGCACCGTCCTCGCCCGCAGGCCGCTCGCCCCCGTCGCGCCCGACGCGAGTCGGACCGTCCTCCTGAACGTCACCGGCGTCTCCGCGGCCAGACTCGACGTGACCGCGTCGTTCGAGTCCGGCGGCGAAAGCGGGTCGGTGGCGACGGCGGTCCGGTACGCCGCCAGTCCCGGCCGGGTCGAACTCACGGGCATCGACCTGACCCGCGAGGACGGCACCGTCCACGTCGCCGGGAGCGCGAGCAACGTCGGCCTCAGCGAGGCCCGGGGCGTCGTCCTCCGGGTGCTCCCCGCGGACGGCGTCCGACCGGCCCGGCCCTACCGCGACTTCTTCGTCGGGACCGTCCCCGCGAGCGACTTCGTCTCCTTCGACCTCTACGCCGACGTCGACCCCGGCGTCACCTCGATTCCGGTCGAGGTGTCCTACCTCGTCGACGGCGAGCGCGTGACGACCGTCCAGTCGGTCGACGTCTCGGACCTCCCGACGCCGACGCCGGACCGACAGTCGGGCGGGTCGCTCCCGCTGGTCGGCGCGGGCGCGGTCGTGGTCCTCGCGGTCGCCCTGATCGGTGCCGTCGTCCTCTACCGCCGCCGATGACCGACGAGGGCGCGGAGTCGACTGCGACGTCAGAGACGGGCGACGAGTGGGGAGAGTCCACCGCGACGGCGGAGACGGGCGACGGGAGCGCGGCGTCGCACCCGACGCCGATAATCGAACTTCGGGAGGTGTGGAAGGTGTACGACACAGGGAGCGAGCGCGTGGAGGCGCTCCGCGGCGTCGACTTCGCCGTCCGGCCGGGCGAGTTCGTCGCCGTGATGGGACCGAGCGGGAGCGGGAAGTCCACGATGCTGCACGTGGTCGGGCTGCTCGACTCGGCCACCGCGGGGACCGTCCTGCTCGACGGGCGGGACGTGACCGACCTCTCGGACCGCGAGATGACCGACGTGCGAAAGCACTACATCGGCTTCGTCTTCCAGAACTTCCACCTGATTCCGACGCTGACCGCGCTCGAGAACGTCGAACTCCCGACGCTGTTCGGGAGCCACCCCGCCGCCGAAGAACGGGCGCGCGAACTGCTGAACCGAGTCGGCCTCGCGTCCCGCGTCGACCACCGGCCCGACCAGCTGTCCGGCGGGCAGAAACAGCGCGTCGCCATCGCCCGGGCGCTCGTCAACGGGCCGCGGCTCCTGCTCGCGGACGAACCGACGGGGAACCTCGACCGCAAGACCGGCCGGAGCGTCCTCGAGGAGTTCGCCCGCATCAAAACCGAGGAGGGCGTCGCCATCGTCGCCGTCACCCACGACCCGCAGGTGGCCGCGTACGCGGACCGGACGGTGACCATCGTCGACGGCGTCGTCCACGCGGACACCGCAGACGGCGGCGCGACAGCGGCTGTGGGTGTGGTGGACGCGTGGGGCGCACCGACCACGGGTGGCGAACCCGTCGAGCCCGACGAGGCGGACGCCGAAGACGGGCCCGGGGAGACAGATATCGAAGGCGAATCTGACCCCCGAGGCGGGGCGGGGGAGGAGCGGTCGTGACGCCCCTCGGACGGCTCTACCGTCGCTTCCCGGCGGTGCTGATGGCGCGCCGGAACCTGTCGCGCAACCGGCTGCGGTCCTCGCTCGCCGCGCTCGGCATCGTCATCGGCGTCCTCGCCATCGCGTCGCTCGGGATGTTCGGGACGACGCTCCGGGTGGGGGCCGACCAGCAGCTCGGCGGGTTCGGCAACGAGATCGGCGTGATTCCGAACACGGAGGCCGGCGTCACCAACTTCACCGAGCGCGACGTCCAGGAGATAGAGCGCGTGGTGAGCCGCGGGACCGTCGTGGCGGTCAAGTCCGACTCGGTCCGCGTCGGCCGCGGCGGCGACGAGACGTTCGTCAGAGGGTACGGCATCGGAGAGCCGTCTGCGCTCTTCTCCGCCAGCGCGGGTCGGGTCCCGGACCGCTTCCGCAGCGGCGTCCTCGTCGGTTCGGCACTCGCAGAGGACCTCGACGTCGAACCGGGGAACACCCTCACCGTCGACGGCCGGAACTACCGCGTGCAGGCCGTCCTCGCAGAGGAGGGACAGATATCGTTCCTCAACCCGAACGGCGCGGTCGTCCTGCCGCCCTCGGCGTTCGACACCGACCGGTACTCGCAGGTCATCGTCACCGCAGACAGCGGCGCGGAGGCAAACGAGACGGCCGTGGCGATTCGGAACGCGCTCAACAGCAGGCGCGAACGCGTCGTAGTCCTCGAACTCTCGACGGTCACGGAGAGCATCAACCAGTTCTTCGGCATCATCAACGCCTTCCTCGTCGGCGTCGGCTCCATCTCGCTCGTCGTCGCCGCGGTCAGCATCCTGAACGTGATGCTGATGAGCACCGTCGAGCGCCGACAGGAGATCGGGGTCCTCCGCGCCGTCGGCGTCCAGCGGTCCGAGGTGATGCGCACGATCCTCGCGGAGGCGGGTCTGCTCGGCGTGGTCGGCGGACTCGCCGGCACGGCGCTCGCGCTGCTCGCCGGCCTCGCGCTCAACGTCTACATCCTCAGCGACCCGATGGTGACGTTCCGCCCGCAGAATCTGCTGTATCTCGTGCTCGCCTTCGCCTTCGCGCTGGCGACGAGCCTCCTGTCCGGGCTCTACCCGGCGTGGAAGGCCGCGAGAGAACACCCGGTGGAGGCGCTCCGGAGCGGGTGAGGAGAGGTCCCCCCGGCGCTCGCCCGCGAAGCCAGCGACGGGGCTACAGGAAGCCGCCGTCGGTCAGCCGGTCGACGCCCTCGCGGAGTCGCTCCTCGCTCGCCGCGTAGGAGATGCGGGCGTAGCCGGGGGCGCCGAAGGCGCTCCCGGGGACGGTGGCGACGTGGGCCTCCTGAATCGCCTCCTCGCACCACTGCTGGTCGTCGTCGCCGACGGGGAGCATCATGTAGAACGCCCCGTCCGGGACGGTCACGTCGACGTCGCGCTCGTCGAACAGGTCCACGAGCATGTCGCGCCGCTGCTCGAACGCCGCGACCATCTCCTCGACGGCCTCCTCCGTGTTCCGGAGGGCCTCGACGCCCGCGTGCTGGACGAAGTTCGTGGCACACGAGACCGAGTGCGAGTGGATCTTCCCGGCCTGTCCGACGAGTTCCTCGGGGGCGCAGAGGTAGCCGAGTCGCCACCCGGTCATCGAGTAGGCCTTCGAGAAGCCGTTGATGGTGACGGTGCGCTCGTCCATCCCGTCGAGGGACGCGAGCGACGTGGGCTCGACGCCGTAGGTTATCTCCTGGTAGATCTCGTCTGCGACCACCGTGACGTCGTGTTCGACCGCGAGGTCGCGGACGCCCTCGAGGGCGGCGTCCGAGAACACCGCGCCCGTCGGGTTCGACGGCGAGTTGACCAGCAGGAGCGCCGTCTCGTCGGTGACGGCGTCCGCGAGCTCCGAGAGCGCCGGCTCGAGCTGGAAGCCGTGGGGCGCGAGGTCGACCCGCGTCAGGTCGCCGCCGGCGAGTTTCACCATCGCCTCGTAGGACACCCACGCGGGGTCCAGCAGGACGACCTCGTCGCCGTCGTCGACGAGGGTGTTCACCGTCTCGAACAGCGCCTGCTTCGCGCCGGGGGTCACGACGACGTTGTCGGCCCCGCAGTCGATGCCGTCGGTCCGGAGCTTCTCCGCGATCGCCTCGCGGAGCTCGGGGATGCCGTTCGAGGAGGTGTAGCCGGTGTGGCCCTCGTCGATGGCCCGCTTGCCCGCCTCCACGACGTTCCCGGGCGTCGGGAAGTCCGGTTCGCCGACCGAGAGGTCGACGACGTCCGCTCCCTCGGCTTCCAGTTCGCCCGCGAGATTCGAGATGGCGAGCGTGGCGCTCGGTTCGACTCGTTCGACGCGTCCTGCGAATTCGAATTTCCTGCTCATGGTAGTTCCTCCACCAGGTCGACCGCCGCCTCGACGGCGTCTGCGCCCTTCGAGACGCGCTCTCTGGCCTCGGCCCCGCTCATGCCCGGGCCGCTCACGCCGAAGGTGACCGGCGTGTCGCGGTCGAGGCTCACGTCCGTGAGCGCCTGCGCCGTCGCGTCGGCGATGACCCGGTCGTGACTCGTATCGCCGGTGACGATGGCGCCGACGACCGCGACGGCGTCGACGTCGTCGCGCCGGGCGAGGCGGTCCGCCGCCAGCGGCGCGTCGTAGCTTCCCGGCACGTGGACCGCCTCCACGACGTCCGCGCCGGCGTCTGCCGCCGCCTCGCGGGCAGCCGACTCCATCGGTTCGGTGACGGACGCGTTGAACCGCGCCACCACCAGTCCCAGAGCGACCATGTTGGGTGGGTGCCCGGGCGGGCTAAAAGACCTACCGTTCACGGTCGTATTCACGGCGGTGGAGATAGACGCCGCGCTCGGGACGCGGATGCACGCCGTCTGCAGGCCGCGGCGTTCTGCTGCACGTCGTCTGCACGCGGCGGTGTTCGTCGACAGGTCCGGCGACGCGCCCGCAGGACGGGACGGGGGCTGAAACGTCGCCGACAGGTCGCCGGTCGGTAACACAAGAGTTGTATTCCCCGGGCGGAACCTGTGTCCTATGAGTACGGACGACGGGACCGGGGTCCGTCCTGCCGGGTCGTCTGCGACGCTCGCCGCCGTCCTCGCCGTGACGGCCGTCTCCCTCCTCGCCCGCCTCGTCGCCCTCGGCGGGCGCATCTTCCACTGGGACGAGGGGCGGGTCGGCTACTGGATCCTCCGCTACCACGAGACCGGCGTCTACTCCTACCGGCCCATCATCCACGGCCCCTTCCTCGCCATCGTCAACGACAAGATCTTCTCGGTGGTCCCACCGACGGACTTCTCGGCCCGACTCGCCGTCGCCGTCGTCGGCGGTCTCCTCCCGCTCGTGGCGTGGTTGCTCCGCGACCGACTCCGCGACCGGGAGGTCGTCGCGGTCGCCCTCGTCCTCGCGGCGAACCCGCTGCTGGTCTACTACTCGCGGTTCATGCGCAGCGACGTCCTCGTCGGCGCGTTCTCGCTGTTCGCCCTCGGATTCGCGGTCCGGGCGTTCGACGCCGACGACCCGCGCTATCTCTACCCAGCGGCCGCGACCTTCGCGCTCGGATTCGCCTCGAAGGAGAACGCCCTCATCTATCTGGCCTGCTTCGTAGGCGGGGCGGCGCTCCTCGTCGACCACCGACTGCTCCGGGCGACGTCGGAAGGAGTCGGCCTCCGGAACGCGGTTCTCGGCGGGTGGCCCCTCGGGGCGGTTCGACGGGTCGACCGCTGGGGCGGGTGGGCGCGGACCGTCGGCCACCTCGTCGGGTCGCTCGCCGTCTTCTTCGCCGTCGTGGTCTTCTTCTACGCGCCGCGGCCGGACTTCTGGCAGGCCTTCGCCGACCCCACCAGGCTCCCCGCGGTGGTCGAAGCCGGGACGGCCGGGGCGTGGAAGGAGTTCTACAGCACGTGGGGCGGCGGTCACCACCAGAACCACAGCTACCTCCCCTACCTCCACGACTTCCTCCAGTCGTTCGTCTACGGCGCGCCGGCGGTCATCGTCTTCGCCCTCGTGGGCTTCGTCGCCGACGGGTACGCCTCGGAGCGCTCGCGCGAGGTCGTCGCGTTCGCGTTCTACGTCGGGGTCGTCTCGGTCGTCGGTTACCCCATCGCCACCGACATTCAGGCCCCGTGGGCCGTCGTCCACGCCGTCGTGCCGCTCTCCATCCCGGCGGGCGTCGGACTCGCGTACATCTTCGGGTCGGGCCGGAAGGCGTTCGCCAGAGACGACGTCGTCGGCGCGGGACTCGCGGCCGTCCTGCTCCTCTCTGCGGTGACCGGCGTCGTCGGGGCCAACGCCTCCTACATGAACAGCACGGACGAGCAGGACAAGATGGTGCTCCAGTGGGCACAGCCCGGGAACGACCTCAAGGGGACCCTGGAGAAGGTCCACGCCGTCTCCGAGGAGAACCAGCAGGGGACGGACGTCCTCTTCTACGGCACCTACAACCCGTACAGCCACGACACGCTGTTCTACGTCGCGAACGAGTCGAGCGCGCGCCAGCCACCGGTCGGCGGCCCCTCGTGGCACAGTCGCCTCCCGCTCCCGTGGTATCTCGAGCGCTACGGCGCCGAGGTGAACAGCACCGCCCCGGCGACGCCCCCGGAGACGATTCGCGAGCGCAACCCGCCGGTCGTCATCGCCTACGCGTGGAACCGGAGCGACCTCGAACCCGTCCTCGACGGCTACGCCGTCTACGAACACCGGTTCAAACTCTGGAACGAGAACGTCACGGTGTTCATCGACCGCGAGGCGCTCCGGCGGGCCGGCTACGAGGCGGACGCCCGGGCGAAAGCCGAGAGCGCGTGACTCGCGGACCCGGGGCGGCCGGTCGGGGGTGCCCCGCCGGCTCCCAGCGACCGATGGGTAGGCACGTACGTGAATACATAGTCGGTAGATGTGGCAATACTTATGCACCGTCGTACAGTACCACCGACCGTGACGCAGACGCTCCCCGGACCGACGCTCGGCGTCGTCGGCGGCGGTCAACTCGGTCGGATGCTGGCCGAGGCCGCCGCGCCGCTCGGCGTCGAGGTAGTGGTTCTCGACCCGACCCCGGACTGTCCGGCGGCGACGGTGGCCCGCGACCAGGTCGTCGGCGACTTCGACGACCCCGACGCGTTCGCCGACCTCGCCGCGCGAACCGACGCCCTCACGTTCGAGATAGAGCTGGCCGACCCGGACCTGCTCGAACGCGTCGGCGGGGAGGCGGACGTCCCCGTCCACCCCTCGCCCGACACGCTCCGGCTCATCGAGGACAAACTCGTCCAGAAGCGGGCGCTCGGCGACGCGGACATCCCGGTGCCGGCGTTCCACCGGGTCGACGACGCGGCCGACCTCCGGGACGCGCTCGACGAGTTCGGCGCGGTGATGCTGAAGGCCCGCACCGGCGGGTACGACGGCCGGGGCAACGTCCCCGTCGAGGACGAGAGCGACGCGGAGGCGGCCCTCGACGCGGTGGGCGGGCCGGCCATGGCCGAGAACTTCGTCGACTTCGCCCGAGAGCTCTCGGTCATCGGGGTGAAGGGACGCGACGAGGTGCGGACCTTCCCCGCCGGCGAGAACGTCCACCGCGAGGAGATTCTCAGAGAGACCATCGTCCCCGCGCGGACGCGAGACGAGGTGCTCGACCGCGCCCAGTCGGTCGCCCACGACGTCCTCGACGTGATGGAGGGACGCGGCGTCTACGGCATCGAGCTGTTCGAGACCCGCGAGGGCGAGATTCTCGTCAACGAGATCGCCCCGCGACCCCACAACTCGGGCCACTGGACCATCGAGGGAGCACACACCTCCCAGTTCGAACAGCACGTGCGCGCGGTGCTGGGGTGGCCGCTCGGCCCGGCGGAGCGCCGAGACGCGACGGTGATGACGAACGCCCTCGGCGACGTCTCCGAGACGCAGGAGGCGACGCTCCGGGGCGTCGGCGACGTCCTCGAGACGCCGGGGGCGCACCTCCACTGGTACGGCAAGCGCGACGTCCGCCCGCTCCGGAAGATGGGCCACGTCACCGTCGTCCCGACCGACGACGCGTCGGCGGACGTCGAGACGCTGCTCCGGACGGCACGGGACCTGCGGGACGGCCTGACGTTCACCGGAGCGAGCGAGTGACCGAAACGAGAGACGGCGTGACCGAACGAGACACGCGGAGACCACACACGCATGACTGAACCCGACGCGAACGACCCCGACGTGACGGTACAGGACCTCGTCGACCGACTCCACGCGGAGGCAGACCAGCGCCGCGACCCCGCGACGACGCCCGACGTGGGCATCGTCATGGGCTCGGACTCGGACCTCGACGTGATGGCGGGCGCGTTCGAGGCGCTCTCGGAACTCGGCTTCGCAGAGCAGACCGACTTCGAGGACGCGCCCGAGGCCGAGTTCACCTACGAGAGCTACGTGGTGTCGGCCCACCGGACGCCAGAGCTGATGTACGCCTACGGCGAGACGGCGACCGACCGCGGCCTCGACGTGATCATCGCGGGCGCGGGCGGCAAGTCGGCCGACCTCCCGAACATGACCGCCTCCATCGCGTACCCCGTCCCGGTCATCGGCGTGCCGGTGCAGGAGAAGTCCGTCGACTCGGTGCTCGGCATGCCGACCGGCGCGCCCATCGTCGCCGTCGACGCCGGCAAGTCGTTCAACGCGGCGCTGTCGGCGGCGCAGGTGCTCGCGCGAAAGCACCCCGAACTGACAGACAGGCTGGTCGCGTTCCACGACGACCAGAAGGAAGGCGTCGCCGGCGTCTCCCGGGACCTCCACGACCTCGGCATCGACGGCTTCCGCGCGCGCCGAGACTGAGGCCGCGAGACTGTTCCCTGACGGGTGACTCCTGGGCCGCGAGACTGTTCCCTGACGGGTGATTCCCTCCGGTCGAAATCGGGGGAATCACCGGCTATTTTCACCCCATTTCACCTCGGACACCAAAATCAACGCTTATAGGGGAGCGCTCCAAACCGGCGCACGTTACGGAGAACCCGGTATGAATTCATGGATCGCTATCGGTACACTGGCGTTCGTCGGCGTCGCCATCCCGGCAACGATGATGATGGTGTCGTCGCTGCTGCGCCCGAGTGTGCCAGAGCAAGGGAAAAGTGCCACCTACGAGAGCGGTGAGATTCCGACGGGCACGGCGCGGCTTCGGTTCAACATCCAGTACTACATGGTCGCGCTCCTGTTCGTCGTCTTCGACATCGAGACCGTTCTCATCTTCCCGTGGACGGTCATCTACCGCTCCGCGCTGGAGGGTGGCGTGGGCCTGGCGGCCGTACTGCTGCCGATGCTGGTGTTCATCGGCGTGCTGGTCGTCGGACTCGTCTGGGCATGGCGCAACGGCGCAGTTCGGTGGGTCAAGAGCCCGCGCGCCAGTCGCCGCAAGACCACGAGGGAATCATGAGCAGTGAAAACAAGGGACGATTCGTCACGGACGACTCGAAGGTACTGACGGACACCCGCGACGCCCGGATGGAGGGCGCTGACGACCGGTTCAACTCGAAGCTCCGGGAGGCGTTCGGCTCGTCGCCGTTCATTCTCACGAAGTTCGACAGCTTCATGAACTGGGTCCGCGGGTCGTCGATGTTCATGCTGCAGTTCGGGATCGCGTGCTGCAGCATCGAGATGATGCACACCTACGCGGTCAAACACGACCTCGACCGCTTCGGCGCCGGTGTGCCACGGGCCTCCCCCCGGCAGGCGGACGTCATCATCGTCCCCGGGACGATCGTCTCGAAGTTCGCCCCGCGCATGAAGCGCGTCTACGACCAGATGCCCGAGCCGAAGTTCGTCGTCGGCATGGGGTCGTGTACCATCTCCGGCGGGCCGTTCCAGGAGGGGTACAACGTCATCAAGGGCGCAGAGGAGGTCATCCCGGTCGACATCCACGTGCCGGGCTGTCCCCCGCGCCCCGAGGCCCTCATCTACGGCGTCGCGAAGCTCCAGCAGCGCATCGCACAGGGCGAGTCCAGCCCCGTGACGGTGAAGCCCTACGAACTGGAGCAGTTCGGCGACCTCCCCCGCGACGAGGTCGTCGACAAGCTCGCGGAACAGATAGACGAGGACGACCTCGTCATGCGATACAACTGGTCCGATTCGCCATGAGTCTGGAAGAACGACAGGAACGCGGCGTCGCCGCGGAACCGACCACGGAAGACGAACTCGAGGAACTGCTCGGCGACCGCGTCCTCGACACGGAGTCGCACGTCAACGCGCCGGGGTACGTCATCCGCCCCGACGAGGTGCAGGACGTCCTGTTCGACCTCCGCGACGAGGCGGGGTTCGACCACCTCTCCTGTGTCACCGCACAGGAGTACGAGGACCGCTACGAGTCCATCTACCACCTCAAGAAGTTCGACGACCCCACCCAGGAGGTGTCAGTCGTCGTCCCGGCGTCGAAGAGCGACCCGGTGAGCGAGTCCGCCGAACCGGTCTTCCGCACGGCCGACTGGCACGAGCGGGAGGCCTACGACCTCATCGGCATCGAGTACGACGACCACCCGGACCTGCGGCGCATCCTGCTGCCCGAGACGTGGCAGGGCCACCCGCTGTCGATGGACTACGACCAGAACCGCCCGCAGATAGCGCCGCTCCGCGAGCACGCCAACCC
>JBDGSQ010000045.1:0-13066 GCA_042217455.1 Haloferacaceae archaeon
AGCGCAGGTCGTCGTTGCGGTTCAGACAGCCCTTCAGGTAGCCCTCGTGGGTGACGCGGACCCGGTGGCAGTTCGCGCAGAAGGTCGGGTTCTCGACGGGGTCGACGATCTCGACCATCCCGCCGTTCACCCAGTACCGCTTGCGGTCGTGCATCTCGCGGTGTTCGACCTCGTCTGCGACGTCCGCGAGCCAGTCGTGGACGCGCTGGATGTCGATGCTCCACTCGGGTTTGCCCGTCAGCTCGGGCATGTACTCGATGAGCTGGAGCTGGAGCCCGTCGTTCTCGGCGACGTGCTCGACCATCCCCTCGACGTAGCCGGCGGTGTGTTCGAACACGACCATGTTGAGCTTCACGGGGTCGAGGCCGGCGTCGAGGGCGGCCTCGACGCCCTCCATGACGCGGTCGTACGCGCCCGACTTCGTTATCTCGGCGAACGCCTCCGGGTCGAGGGCGTCCTGCGAGACGTTCACCCGTTCGAGACCGGCCTCCTGCAGCGCCTCCGCGCGACCCGGGAGGAACGTGCCGTTGGTCGTCATCGACACCTCCATCGAGTCCGGCGTGCGGCGGATTATCTCCTCGAGGTCGTCGCGCAGCATCGGCTCGCCGCCGGTGAGCTTCACGCTGTCGACGTCGAACTCCGCGGCGACCTCCAGGAAGCGGACGACGTCGTCCGTACTCATCTCCGCTTCCTGCGGCTCCATCGGCCCGCGGGTGTCGCCGAGTCCCTCGTTGTGACAGTAGACGCAGTCGAAGTTACACCGGTCGGTGAGAGAGACGCGGACGCCGGTCACCTCCCGTCCGAAGTCGTCCTCGAGCATCACTGGTTTCTTCGTGCGAACGTTGATAAGTTCGCTGGCACCGGCGGCCCTGACGTAACTCATTCCAGTTACGTCCCGGGCGGCCACGTACCCAGATTCGAAACGGGTGCGCCCGGTGGAGGCCGGGCGCGACCCCGACGGGGCGGGCCGAATCGCGGGTCGGTGGCGGTCCGGGGCCGTCTCCCCCGTCGTTTCGGGTTACGCAACGCTTTTCCGCCGGTCCCACCGACGGTAGGACATGGACGAAGCCGACGTTCGCGACGCCCTCCGAGCGGTCGAGGACCCCGACCTCGGGGACGACATCGTCTCGCTCGGGCTCGTCAACGCCATCGAAGTCGAGGGCGACACCGCCCGCGTGTCGCTCGCGCTCGGCGCGCCGTACTCGCCCGCCGAGACAGACATCGCAGACCGGGTGCGGGAGGTGCTCGGAGACGAGGGACTGGAGGTCGACCTCTCGGCGTCGATTCCCTCCGACCTCTCGCCGGACGAGCAGGTGCTCCCGGACGTGAAGAACATCGTCGCCGTCGCGTCGGGGAAAGGCGGCGTCGGCAAGTCGACCATCGCGGTGAACCTCGCCGCGGGGCTGGCCGACAGGGGCGCCCGCGTCGGCCTGTTCGACGCCGACGTCTACGGGCCGAACGTCCCCCGGATGGTCGCCGCCGAGGACGTCCCGCAGGCGACCGAACAGGAGACCATCGTCCCGCCGGAGCAGTACGGGATGAAGCTCATCAGCATGGCCTTCCTCGTCGGCGAGGACGACCCGGTCATCTGGCGCGGGCCGATGGTCCACAAGGTGCTCACGCAGCTCATCGAGGACGTCGAGTGGGGCGAACTCGACTACCTCGTCGTGGACCTCCCGCCGGGCACCGGCGACACCCAGCTGACCCTGCTCCAGACGCTCCCCCTGACGGGCGCCGTCATCGTCACCACGCCGCAGGAAGTCGCCGTCGACGACGCCCGCAAGGGGCTCCGGATGTTCGGCAAGCACGACACCAACGTCCTCGGCATCGTCGAGAACATGGCGGGCTTCCGGTGTCCGGACTGCGGGTCCACCCACGACATCTTCGGCGCCGGCGGGGGCGAGCGGCTCGCCGAGGACAACGACCTGCCGTACCTCGGCGGCATCCCCATCGACCCCGCCGTCCGCTCCGGCGGCGACGGGGGCGAACCCGTCGTCCTCGCCGACGGCGGGACGGGCGACGCCTTCCGCGGCCTCGCCGGCAACGTCTCCGACATGGTCGGCATCGTGAACCGCCGCACCGCGAGCCAGCGGTCCCAGTGAGGATAGCATGGCGAACGAGCGAGACGAGCGGGGGGGAGACGCGGCCGGCGGCGGCGGAGACGCCCCGCCGCTCGACACCGGGGAACTGACCGACGCGGACCGGCGGCGGGTCCTGCGCACCGTCGCCGAGGAGGTGCGCGACGAGAGCACCGAGAGCAAGCAGGTCGCCGCCTTCCTCTACCGCGTGAGCGACCTCTACGACCCCGAAGAGGACACCTCCCCCGAGGAGATATACCGCAACGTCCGGATCATCATGGACGTGAAGGCCCGCGGCGGCCTGCGCCCCGACGACTACGAGGACTGGGACGACGCGGAGAGCTGACGCGAGGACTGGGACGACGAGGAGAGCTGACGCCGCCTCCCCGCCTCAGTCGCCCGCCGCGGTCCAGAGGTCGTCGCCTTTCGCGTGTTCGCGGGCGAGGTCCTCGTCGAGTTCGACGCCGAGGCCCGGCGTCTCCGGCACCTCGATGGTCCCGTCCTCGATGAGCGGGTCGTACCGGACCAGCAGGTCGTCCCACCAGTCCACTTCCAGCGCGTGGTACTCCAGCACGCCGAAGTTCGCCACCGACGCCCCGAGGTGGACGCAGGCCGTCGTGCCGACGGGGCCGCAGACGTTGTGCGGCGAGAAGACGATGTAGTTCTCCTCTGCGCGGTTCGCGATGGCCCTCGACTCGGCGAGCCCGCCGCAGGTCGTCGGGTCCGGCGTCACGACGTCGACGGCGTGCTCGTACAGCATCTCGGAGAACTCGTGGACCCGGAAGCGGTTCTCCCCGGTCGCGAGGGGCGTGCTGGTCGAGCGGGCCACCTCGCGCTGGGCGGTCACGTTCTCCGGCGGGACCACGTCCTCCAGCCACATCAGGTCGTACGGTTCGAGCGCCCGGGCGAGTCGCTTGGCGCTGTCTATCGAGTAGTCCCAGTGGCAGTCGAAGGCCACCTCCGCGTCGTCGCCGACGGCCTCGTGGACGGCGGCGACTATCTCGCGCTTGTCGTCGACGTCGTTCGCCGAGAGCCGACCGTTGTACGGGTCGGGGTCGTTGTCGGCGGGGGTGTCGAGGTCGAACTTGATGGCGTCGAAACCGAGGTCGACGGCCTGCGCTGCGGCGTCGGCGTACGCCGCGGGCGTGTAGGACGCCTCGTCGCCGTACTCTGTGTAGCCCTGGTCGACGGCGTAGGCCTCGCCCGCGTGCAGGTCGCAGTAGACCCGGACCTCGTCGCGGTACTTCCCGCCGAGCAGCTGGTAGGTCGGCACGTCGAGCAGTTTCCCCGCGAGGTCCCAGAGGGCGATCTCGATCCCCGAGGCGGCGGTGACGACCTTGCCGGTCGTGCCGCCGTGGCCCGACGTCTCCTGGACCATCCGGCGGAACAGGCGCTCGACGTCGAGGGGGTTCTCGCCGACGAGGAACTCGCCCATGTACCGCATGACGTCGGTGACAGCCCCGCCGCGGTAGGACTCGCCGATGCCGGTGACGCCGGCGTCGGTGTGGACCCGGACGAGGTTCCAGTCGAAGTTGCCCTCGACGACGGCCGTCTCGAGGCCAGTAATCGCCACGTCTCGCGCGTCGCCCCGCGTGGGGGCGTGGTTGCTGTAGTCCCGCACGGTCACACCCTGAACTCGTCTAGCTGGTCGCGGTCGAGGGCGATGCCGTGGCCGGGCCGGTCGGGGAGCGAGATGGTCCCGTCCTCGGGGGTGAGCGGGTATTCGAGGACGTCGTCGAACACCTTCACGTCCGAGTCGCGGTGGAAGTACTCCACCCACGTGCCGTTCTCGACGGCGGCGACGAGGTGCGCGTGGAGGTCCCAGTTGTAGTGGGGCGCGACGGGGACGTCGTAGCTCGCGGCGGTGTGGGCCACCTTCAGCCACTCTGTGATGCCGCCGCAGACCGTCGCGTCAGGCTGGACCACCTCGACTGCGCCCTCCCGGAGCAACTCGGCGAAGCCGTACCGGGAGAACTCGAGTTCGCCGGCGGCGACGGCGTAGGGGAGCGCGTCGTTGACCGCGGCCATCAGCGAGACGCTGTCCGGCATCACCGGCTCCTCGATGAAGTAGGGGTCGTACTGCTCGAAGCGCCGGCAGGCCCTGACCGCCTCCTGTTTGTTCTTCCACTTCCCGTTCGCGTCCATCATCAGCACGCGCTCGTCGCCGATGGCCTCGCGGACAGCCCGGACGCGCTCTTCCTCCTCGGCCGGCGAGAGCCGACCGACCTTCACCTTCACCGCGTCGTGGCCCCGGTCGACGTACCGCTGCATCTCCTCGCGGAGCCCCTCCAGCCCCTTCTCGTCGCGGTAGTACCCCCCGCTGGCGTAGGCTGGAACCTCGTCGGTGTACGCCCCGAGATACTTGTACAGGGGCGTGTCGACGGCCTTCGCCGCGACGTCCCACATGGCGATGTCGGCGGTGCCGATGGCCCGGAGCAACACCCCCTTCCGACCGATCTGCACCGTCCCGTCGAACATCTCCCGCCAGAGCCGTTCCGTGTCGCGGGGGTCCTCGCCGACGAGCATCGGCGCGAGGACGTCCTCGACGGCGTCGGCGACGAGCTGCGCGCCGCCGTAGCCGAGCGTGTATCCGACGCCCTCAACGCCCTCGTCGGTTCTGACGTACGTCACCGCGTGGTCCCGCTCCTCGACGACCCGCGTGGCGAACGCCACCGGCTCCTCGAGCGGGATAGAGACTGCGAAGCTCTCGACCTCTGTGATCTCCATACGGTCGAACCACCCACGGGAAGTGCCTAAGACGTTGTGGTCCCTGCCAGCACGGCGCAAGTGTGAACGCTTTACTCCGTGGCCTCCAGAGTTGGAGACATGGACTTCCCGGACGCCGAGACGGTCGACGGAGTCGTCGACCCGTCCGCACTCCCCCGATTCGCCGACGTTCGGTACGAACCGGAGACGCCGTCGCTCGAGGACGTCGCCGGGGCGACCCGCGACGAACTCGACGCGCTCCCGCTCTCGTCTCTCCCGGCGGGTGCGACGGTGGCCGTGGGCGTCGGGAGTCGCGGCATCCACGACGTGGTCCCGGTCGTGCGGACCGTCGTCGACGAACTCGAACAGCGGGGGTTCGACCCGGTGGTCGTCCCCGCGATGGGGAGCCACGGCGGGGCGACCCCGGACGGACAGCGCGAGGTGCTCGCGGGCATCGGAGTGACCGAGGGGGCGCTGGGGTGTCCCATCGACGCCCGCATGGAGACGGAGGTCCTCGGGACCTCGACCGTCGGCGCGGAGGTCCACTTCGCGCGGGCGGCGCTCGAAGCCGACGGCGTCCTCGTCGTCAACCGGGTGAAGCCGCACACCAACTTCACCGGACGCTTCGAGAGCGGCCTGACGAAGATGGCGGTGGTCGGCCTCGGGAAGCAACGCGGGGCGAAGGTGACCCACGAGCACGCCCTCGTGAGCGGCTACGAGCGAGTCATCGAGGCGAGCCTGGAGGTGATTCGCGAGGAGGTTCCGCTGCTCGGGGGCGTCGCCGTCGTCGAGAACTTCTACGACCGGACCGCGGAGGTCGCGGGCGTGGCGGCCGCGTCGCTGCCCGACGCGGAGGAGCCGCTGCTCGAACGGGCCTACGAGTACATGCCGACCCTGCCCTGCGACGAACTGGACGTCCTCGTCGTCGACGAGATCGGCAAGGACGTCTCCGGCGCGGGGATGGACACGAACGTCGTCGGTCGCTACCGCGTCCTCAACGCCGACGACCCCGAGACGCCCGCGATAAAGCGTATCGTCGTCCGCGGGCTCACGGAGGCGACCCACGGCAACGGCAACGGCATCGGACTCGCGGACGTGACGACCCGCGCGGTGGCCGACGAGCTCGACCTCGACCAGGTCTACACGAACGCGCTGACGAGCAACTCGCTCTCGAAGGCGAGCATCCCCGTGGTGATGCCCGACGACGAGCACGCCCTCTCGGCCGCGACCGCGACGGTCGGCGCGATAGCGCCCGCGGACCTCCGCATCGCGTGGATACGGGACACCGGTCACCTCTCCCGCTTTCGCGTCTCGGAAGCGCTGGTCGAGGACCTGCCCGACCACGCCGAAATCGAGGGGTGGGCGGACCTCGACTTCGAGGACGGCGCGGTGACGTGGGGCTAGTACGGCGACCGGGACGGCGGCTCCGATCCGGGTGACGGGGCTCGGAGACGGCTCCCGTCGGCGTCGAGTCGCGGTCGGACGGGTGCGAGGCCGGGGTCGCCCCGAACGCGGTCGGCGGTGTGGTGTACCGTCGGCCTACCGAACTGTACCCGCCCCCTACGGTCTGATTCGGAGCTACTTCCGCCGCTAAGGAACTTCATTACAAACTACGTTTCTCTCCACGCAACGACCGCCATGACTGACAGTGGCGAACGCGACAGCGGGGGGAGTAACGGATTCACATCGCGACGAGACGTACTGCGTGCGGGCGCGGCGCTCGGAACGGCGGCGGTCGTCCCGTTCAGCACCGGGTCGGCGGTGGCCCAGCCGTCGCCGGACCTCGCGAAGTACGAGACGACGATGCCGGTCCCGAACGTGCGCGAACCCGACGGGAAGCGACAGGGGGCCGACTACTACGAGATTCCGATGGAGCAGAACACGCAAAAGCTCCATCCCGACCTCTCTGAGACGACCATCTGGGGGTACGACGGGCAGTACTCCGGACCGACCATCGAGGCGCGGAGCAACCAGCCGGTGAAGGTCAAGTGGAAGAACGAACTCCGTGACGACAGCGGAGACCCCCTCACCGAACATCTGCTCCCCGTGGACGACACCATCCACGGTGCCGACGGCGATGGAACGCCCGAGGTGCGGACGGTCACGCACTCGCACGGACTCCACGTCGAGTCGGCGAGCGACGGCCTCCCGGAGGCGTGGTTCACGCAGGGCTTCGGGACGACCGGCGACGAGTTCGTAAAGGAGGTCTACGAGTACGACAACAACCAGCCCGGCGCGACGCTCTGGTACCACGACCACGCGCTCGGCATCACGCGGTTGAACGTCTACGCGGGACTCGCCGGGTTCTACATCCTGCGAGACGACTACGAGCGGCGGCTGAACCTGCCGTCGGGCGACTACGAGGTGCCCATCCTCCTCCAGGACCGGACGTTCACCGAGGACGGGGAGCTGTTCTATCCGGACGGCGACCCCGGCGACATCGACGGCTTCCCCGGCGACGCGAGCCTCGTCCCGGAGTTCTTCGGCGACACGGCCGTCGTGAACGGGAAGGTCTGGCCGACCTTCGAGGTCGAACCGCGGAAGTACCGGTTCCGGATTCTCAACGGGTGCAACTCCCGGTTCGTCAACCCGCGACTGTTCGAGGTCGACGGCGACGACGAGGAGGTGCAGAACGGGGACGTCCCGCCGGTGTACCAGATCGGCACCGACCTCGGTCTCCTCGACGAGACGTTCACGCCCGAACGAATCGACCTCGCACCGGCCGAACGCGCCGACGTCGTCGTCGACTTCTCCGGGCTGGAGGGTAAGCACTTCGTCCTCGGGGACAACACGGCCTCGGCGCCGTACAAGGGTCCCGGGACGACGGGACAGGAGATCGAGCTGTTCGACTTCGTGCGCTTCGACGTCGCGGACGTGGTCGTCGAGGACACCAGTTCCGTCCCCGAGCGACCCGGTCGCCCCGACCCGTTCGGCACGGAACAGACCACGCGGGACCTGCCGCTCATCGAGGCGCGGGACGACTACGACCGGCTGCTGAACATCCTCAACCAGCGCGACTGGGACGACGACGTCACCGAGAATCCACAGCTGGGGACGACCGAGGTCTGGAACCTCGTCAACACGACCGAGGACACCCACCCGATTCACGTCCACCTCATCGAGTTCGAGGTGGTCGAACGGCAGCCCTTCGACGCCGCCACGTATCTGGAAGACCTGGGCGACCCGGAAGAACCGGGAGACGCGGGCGAGAACCTCAAACCGCTCGAGGAGTACTACGTCGGTGACCCGAAACCCCCGCAACCCGACGAGCGAGGGCGCAAAGACACCGTCAAGGTCCACCCCGGGGAGATAACGCGCATCAAGACGCGGTTCGGACGTCACACCGGCCGGTACGTGTGGCACTGTCACATCCTCGAACACGAGGACCACGAGATGATGCGCCCGTACGAGGTGGTCAAAGGGAACAGGTAGCGTCGCGCTCACCGCGGGACGAGCGACCGGTCGAGGGGCGGAGTCACTCGCCGTCGCCGGTCGCTGTCTCGACGGATAATCGAAGCGGGAACGCCGGGGCCGAGCCCGGTGGCGGTCCACCGACGAGACGGGCGTGTCGGACCGAGCGCCCGCGGCGGGCGACTACCGGACGAGGTTGTCGCCGGTCCTGCGGTCGAAGAGGTGGCTCTCTTCCATCTCGACGCCGAGGGTAATCGTGTCGCCGATGTCGACGTCCGTGTCGTTGGAGACGCGGGCGGTGAACTCGGCGTCTTCGTCCGCTTGCTCGTGCAGCGGCGACACCGCGAGGTCCTTGTGGGGTCCCATCGGTTCGATGACCTTCACGTAGGCCTCGAACGACCGGTCCTCCGGGACCGGGTCCTCGCGGAGGGAGGCGTCGTAGAGGTTCTCCGGCCGAATGCCGAAGTCGACGCGGGAGCGGTCGCCGTCCCACGACGCGAGGGGGGCGACGAGTTCCTCGGGAAGCCGGAGCTCGAACGTGTCAGAGACGACCCACGTCTCGTCGCCGCGCTCCTCGAGTGCGACCTCGAAGAAGTTCATCGGCGGTTCGCCGATGAAGCCGGCGACGAAGCGGTTGGCCGGTTCGGCGTACACCGTCTCCGGCGGATCGATCTGCTGGAGTTTGCCGTCGTTCATCACCGCGACCCGGTCCGAGAGCGTCATCGCCTCGGCCTGGTCGTGGGTCACGTAGACCGACGTCTTCCCGACCCGCTCGTGGAGCTTGTTGAGCTCCGTGCGCATCTGGATGCGGAGCTTCGCGTCCAGATTCGACAGCGGCTCGTCGAACAGGAAGACGGAGGGGTCGCGGATGATCGCCCGACCCAGCGCCACGCGCTGCTGCTGGCCGCCGGAGAGGTCAGACGGGTGGCGGTCGAGCAGTTCGGAGATGTCGAGCAGCGTCGCGGTGTCCTGGACCCGGTCTTCGATCTCTCCTTTCGGGTACTTGCGAATCTGCAGCGGGAAGGCCATGTTCTCCCGCACGGTCTTGTGCGGGTAGAGCGCGTAGTTCTGGAACACCATGGCGATGTCGCGCTCGCGGGGGTCTTTCCCCGATACGTCCCGCCCTTCGATGATGATCCGACCCTCGGTCGGCTCTTCGAGTCCCGCGATCATGCGGAGTGTCGTCGTCTTCCCGCAGCCCGACGGCCCGACGAGGACGATGAACTCGCCCTCGCGGATGTCGAGGCTGATGTCGTCGACGGCGACGACCTCCGACCCGTCGTCCTCCGTGAATATCTTCGTCACGTTCTCGACCTGGAGGCTGATGTCGCCGGTCGCCGCCGACGAGTCCCCCTGTTCGCCCTCTTCAGATGCTGTATCTGACATGTGTCATGGTTCTGGGTGGTGCGTTCGTCAGTCGGTTCGACTCGACGCCGGGCGCTCCCGTCCGGCTCAACCCTTCATCCCTCCAGTGAGGCCGACGACGATGTACCGCTGGAAGAACAGGACGACCAGCGCGGACGGGATGACCGCGACGATAGCGGCTGCCGCCATCGCCCCCCAGTCGATACCGGCGTCGCCGACGAACAGGAACGTGGCGACCGGTATCGTCATCGACTGGAGGTCGGTGCTCACCGTGAACGCGAACAGGAACTCCCGCCACGAGTAGAGGAACGTCAGGATCGTCCCGGCGGCGAACCCGGGCAGCACGACCGGGAAGACCACGTACCGGAACGCCTGTATCTTCGTACACCCGTCGACGCGGGCGGCCTCGTCGAGCGCCTGCGGGATGGTGATGAAGAAGTTCCGCATGATGTAGATGACCAGCGGGAGCCACAGGTAGATGTTCGCGATGACGATACCGGCTTTCGTGTTCAGCAGGCCGAACGTGGTGATGATCTGGTAGTACGGCGTCACCAGCCCGATGGGCGGGAACAGCCTCGTGAACAGCACGAACACGAACACGGCGTTGTCGTACGGGAACCGGAACCGGCTGAAGACGTAGCCGGCCGGCGTTCCGAGCACCATCACGATGACCGTCGAGACCGACGCGATGATGACGCTGTTGACGACTGCACGCCAGAATCCGCGGTCGAACAGCGCCCGCTGATAGGCGTCGAGCGACGGGTGCGCCGGCAGGTACGTCAACTGCAGGATGCCCTGCTGGGTCTTCAGCGAGGTGAAGAACTGCCACACCAGTGGCGAGACGATGAAGAACACGGCGGTGAACAGCACGATGTGTATCACCGCCGGGCTCTCGAGCAGGTTCCAGAATCGCTGTCGACGACGGTACTGCTCGACTGAGAAGTCTGCGCCTGCCATATTACACCTCGATTTCCTCCATCTGTTCCAGGATGAAGTAGACGTATCCCGCCGCGACGACGAGCGTCACTGCGACCAGGAACACCGAGACCGCCGATGCGAACCCGTAGTCGAGTAGCTGAATGCCGAACCGGTGGATGTAGATCGCGAGCGTCTCGGTCGCCCCGCCGGGGCCGCCTCCCGTCGTCGAGAACGGGATGGCGAACGCCCGGAAGGCGAACATCCACGTGATGAGTCCCGCGACGAAGAAGGACGGTCGGAGGTACGGGAGTGTGACGTTCCGGAAGGTCTGCCACGTCGTCGCGCCGTCTATCTTCGCGGCGTCGTACATCTCCTGTGGGATGGACTGCAACCCGGCCAGCAGCACGATCGCCGCGAACGGGATGCGCGACCACGAGTCCGCGAGGATGACGACGACCATCGCCGACGTCGAGTGGGTGAGCCAGGAGTAGCCGTTCGTGAGGACACCGAGGTCCATCAGTATCTGGTTGACGACGCCGAGCTGGCCGTTGAACATCCAGCGCCACGTGACGCCGACGATCGACAGCGGCACGGCCCACGAGAGGAGGATGAGCGTCGAGTACGCGTCCCTGAACCGCTGGTTCACCACCTTGTTCAGTGCGAGGGAGATGACGAGGCCTGCGCTGACCGAGACGAAGAGCGAGCCGAACGAGTAGACGAGCGTCTTCTCGACGGCGTTCCAGAACGTCGGGTCGCCGAATATCCGGGCGTAGTTGTACGTCGGCTCGAACGTCGAGCCGAGGCCGCGGGTGTTCTGCAGCGAGAGCCACACCAGCATCACCGCCGGGTAGATGAACACGACGAACAGCGCCACCAGCGACGGCCCCAGGAGGACCGTTCGGATGTGGTCGTTCACCCAGTCGGAGACGCGACCCGAGAGCCCCCCACCGTGGGGGCCGACGTCGTCGGAGTACTCCTCAGTCGCCATGGTGCGGCTCCCTGTCTGCCTCGTCGGTCATCAGTTGTTGATCTCGTCGTCGACGAAGTTCTGGACCTGATCCATCGCCTCCTTCGGCGTGATCTCACCCTGGAGCGCCCGCTGAGCGGGGCTGAGCATCTGCTGGAACACCGATGCCATCTGCGGGAACAGCTCGAGCTTCCCGGCCGCGATGGCGTTCCCCATGGCCTCCCCGAACGTGACGAAGTCGTTCTCCGCCGAGTCGGTGTACACCTTGTCCATGTACGAGATGTTCCCCTCGTAGGTGTACTCCAGCCACTGGGTGTAGTAGCTCAGCTTCAGGTCGCCGTAGAGCATCGCGGCCAGCTTGTGGCCGGTGTCGGCGAACCGGTTGATACTCGTCGTGTTCGGCGCGACGAGGCCGGCCTGCTCCGGCGCCGGACCGGCGTTGGCCGCCGGCGGGGTGACGACCTGGTACTCGGTGCCGGGTTCGTACTTCTGGAGCAGTCGGGGGATGAAGTCGCTGAACGCGGTCGTGTACGCGACCTTCCCCGCGGCGAAGAGGTCCACGATGTCGCCCTCGCCGTAGGCGATGACGTCGCTCGGGACGTAGCCCTTGTCGCGCCAGTCCTTCATCTTCTGGATGACGCGCACGGCGGCGTCGGTGTTCATCTTGACCGTGCCGTCGTCCTGGACCATGGTGCCGCCCTGCTGGAACAGCAGCTCCCGGAAGGAGTAGGCGAGGTACGTCGACGTGCCCGCGTAGAACGCGAAGGCGTTCACGTCGGTCCCCTTGAAGGCCTCGCCGAGTTCCTCGAGGAGGTCCCAGGACCACTCGCCCTGGAACCGTTCGGGGTCGATGCCCTGCTCCTCGACGAGGTCCGGACGGAGGTGCCCCATGCTCGCCTCGCCGATGTTCGGGTACCCGTACGTGTGGGTCCCCTCGTGGGACTCGTCGAGGTCCCACTTGACGAGGCTCTGGAGCGCCGGGATGTACGGCTCGTAGGCGCCCGACGGATAGAGCGCGTCGGTGACCTCGAGGTAGCCCTGCTGGACGAACTCGGGGACGAGAATGCCGTCGACGTTGAACGCCTGTGGGCTGTCCTCTTTCGAGGAGAGGAACTGCTGTTCTCGCGTGTTCGCCTGGTCGACGCCGATCTCGATGACGTCTAGCTCGATGCCCGTCTTCTCCGTGAACATCTCGTGGGCGGCCAGCGTCGCGGGGTCGAACTCCATGTTCGCCGCGCCGTGGTTGAGAATCGTCATCGTCTCGACGTCGCCCGCGGCCGTGTCGTCCCACCCCTCGGGCGGCGCCCAGACGTCGTTCTCGACGGCGCTCTTGAACGCGCCGCTGTTCTTCCACGTCGTGTCGTTCTGCCGGTCGGGGGTCTGGCGCCGCGCCTCGATCGGCCAGTTGTTCGCCGCGTCGATGCGCCGGCTCTGCCAGTTCTCGCCGAGGTTCAGTTCCTCGGCCGCGGACGCGAAGTCCTCGTCGCCGCCGCCGTTGCCGCCGCCTCCGAGGCCCGCACATCCCGCCATCGACGTAACCGAACCCGCGCCGATGAGTTCCAGTACGCGCCGTCTATCGACATTGTATTGTCTTACCATAGCAGGCAGTATAAAACAATTG
>JBDGSQ010000100.1:0-12654 GCA_042217455.1 Haloferacaceae archaeon
CGGGGTGCCGGCTGTTCGCCACACCGCCAGGGGCGCGTCGCACCGGCCGTTCGCCGTGCCCGTCGGTGTCCTCGGCGACGGGGGTCGTCGCCCGCGGCGACACGACGCGGATTTATGTCTCTCGGCCCCCGAACGGGAGACATGAGCCTCTCCCTCGACGAGACACAGCTCGACCGCTACTCGCGGCACATCATCCTCGACGAGGTCGGTCCGGAGGGACAGCAGCGACTCCTCGACGGCCGGGTGCTCGTCGTCGGCGCGGGGGGACTCGGCGCGCCGGTCGTCCAGTATCTCGCGGCCGCGGGCGTCGGCACCCTCGGTATCGCCGACGACGACGTCGTCGAACGGAGCAACCTCCAGCGGCAGGTCATCCACGCCGACGCGGACGTCGGCAAGCCGAAGACCGAATCTGCGAAGGAATTCGTCGCCCGCCTCAACCCCGACGTGGCGGTCGAGACCTACCAGACCCGCCTCACGAAGGAGAACGCCCGGGAGATCGTCGCCGACTACGACCTCGTCGTCGACGCCTCGGACAACTTCCCGACGCGGTATCTGGTCAACGACGTCGCCAGACTCGCCGGCGTTCCGGTGGTCCACGGCGCCATCTACAAGTTCGAGGGGCAGGTGACGACGCTCCTCCCGGGGGGGCCGTGCTATCGGTGTCTCTTCCCCGAGGCGCCGGAACCGGGGACCGTCCCCGACTGCGCGACGACCGGCGTCCTCGGCGTCCTCCCGGGGACGGTCGGGTGCGTGCAGGCGACCGAGGCGGTCAAACTCCTCCTCGACCTCGGGGAGCCGCTGCAGGGGCGGATGCTCTTCTACGACTCGCTGGACATGACGTTCGACGAGGTCCCCTACCGGAAGGACCCGGACTGCCCCGTCTGCGGGGAGTCGCCCATCGACAGCATCGCCGACGTGGAGTACTCCGGTGGCTGTACCGTCTCCGGGGAGCGTGACGCGGAGGCCGATTCCCGGAGTGCCTGAACCGCCCGTCTGTCGCCCCGCAGACGTCGATCGACCACGACCGATGGACGCTTGGGGAGTCGCCGACAACGAGGGCGCATGGACATCGAAGCCGTCTTCAACGGGATGCCCTTCGCCGACCTCCTCGGCGTCGAGGTGACCGCCGCGTCGGAGGGTCACGCCGAGGGCCGACTCGAACTCACCGCCGACCACTCCTCGATTCCGGGCCGCGTCGTCGCCCACGGTGGCGTCGCCTACGCCCTCGCAGACACCGTCGGCGGCGCGGCCGTCATCTCGCTCCACCAGCGCGCCACGCCCACCGTGGACATGCGCATCGACTACCTGTCGCCGGCCACCGAGGACCTGCTCGCCGAGGCCGACGTCGTCCGCAACGGGAGCGGCGTCGCGGCCGTCGAGGTGACCGTCAGCGACGTCGAGGGTGCCCACGTCGCCGACGCGCGCGGCGTCTACAAGACCGGCGGCGGGTCGGGTCAGTGGGACGCCGGCGACGTCGCCGACCGCGTGAACGGCGACGACTGACCCCGGCGGTCCGGACGGCAGACCCCTGCGTCCCCTGCGTTCCGGGTCGCACACAACTATCACCCGTGGACGGGTAGACGGGAACGTGACCCGCGTGTTCGTCTCGGCGCGGAGCAGGTGGCGGACGCTCGCGCTCCTGGCCGTCGCCGTCGCCGCCTTCGTGGTCGTCGGGTACCTGACTGCGCGTTTCGTCCCCGAACTCACCGACCCGCAGGCGGTCCGGGAGTTCGTCAGGGGCTTCGGTCCGTTCGGACCGCTCGCGTTCGTCCTCGTTCAGGCCGGGCAGGTCGTCGTCGCGCCGATTCCGGGCGCGGCGTTCGGATTCGTCAGTGGATACCTGTTCGGGACCGTCGCGGGGACGATCTACAGCGTGGCGGGTGCGACGCTCGGCAGCGCCGTCGCGTTCGCCCTCGCCCGGCGGTACGGTCGCCCGTACGTCGAGGACGTCATCGACCCGGGCGTCCTCGACCAGTTCGACGACGTCGTCGACGAGCACGGCCTGTTCGGTCTCTTTCTCGTCTTCCTCGTCCCCGGCCTCCCGGACGACGCCGTTTGCTTCGTCGCCGGGTGTACGACGCTGTCCATCCGGAAGATGATCGTCGTCTCGGTCGTCGGCCGCCTCCCCGGGTACTTCCTGGTCAACCTCGCCGGAAACAGCGCCGCGGGCTACCGGTACGCGGAGACGGCGGCGATTCTCGGCGCCCTCGCTGTGGTCGCGCTGGCCGTCTACGTGAACCGCGAGCGACTCGTCGCGCTCGTCGTCGGCGAGTGAATCGAGCGCCCTGCCGGTCTCGGGGCGCTCGACGCCCGTCGTCGGTCTGCGTCAGTGGCGTCCCGTCGTCGGTCTGCGTCAGTGGCGTCCCGTCGACGGCCGCCGACCCCCGCGAGGTCCTGCTCGAACCTGCGCAGTTGCGCACCGGTACCACGGGGCAAACTACATAGCCGACCGGGCGAGACCAGATATCGTGAGAGCAGCCCACATCACTCAGCGAGGTTCCCCCACGGAGGCCATCGAGGTCGTCGAAGTACCGCGTCCCGATCCCGGACCAGACGAGGTCCGCATCCGCGTGGAGGCGTGTGCGCTCAACCACCTCGACGTGTTCGCCCGAACCGGTCACCCCGAGGAGGAGGACGTGTATCCGAAGCAGACAGGCGCCGACATCGCGGGCGTGGTCGACGACGTCGGCGACGAGGTCACACGGGTCGTCCCCGGGGACGACGTCGTCGTCTACCCGGGCGTCACGTGCGGCGAGTGCGAGTACTGTCTCAACGGCGAGCACACCATGTGCTCGGACTACCGAATCATCGGCGAGGCGCTCCCGGGAGGCCTCGCGGAGTACGTCGTGGTGCCGGCGTCGGTCGTCGACCCGATGGCCGAGTCGCTCGACTTCGTCACCGCCGCGGCGTGGCCGGTCGCGTTCACCACCGCGTGGCGGATGATCGTCACCGCAGGCGGACTCCGCCCCTCCGAGCGGGCGTTGATTCTCGGTGCCAGCGGAGGCGTCGGCAACGCCGCCCTCCAGATTGCAGACCGTCTCGGGGCCGAGACGTTCGCCACCACCTCGACCGACGAGAAGGCCGAACGACTCGAGGAGTGGGCCGACGAGGTCATCGACTACACGGACGTCCCCTTCGACGAGCGGGTAGCGGCACTCACCGGCGGCCGGGGCGTGGACCTCGTGGCCGACCACGTCGGCCAGGAGACCTGGCAGCGCAGCATCGACAGCCTCGCGATGGGCGGTCGGATGGTCATCTGCGGCGCGACCAGTGGACCGACCCCCGACATCGACATTCGGTCGGTCTACCAGCACCACCGCCAGATCCGCGGCGCACCGATGGGGAACCGCCAGGACTTCAGAGACGTCGGTCGCCTCGTCGCCGGCGGCGAACTGGACCCGGTCGTCGACCGGGTGCTCCCGCTCGACGACGTCGCGGAGGGGCACCGCGCCATCGAGAACCGCGAGGTGCTCGGAAAGATAGTCGTCGAACCGCAGGCGTAGTCGCGGGCCGGCGCCGAAACGGGTGGTAATTTTGTCGGCTATCTGAGATTAATTCCAGCGTTTTGGGGAATACTATTAAGTAACATATGGAGATACTGGTCTACCGTGGTAGAGAGTACATGACACGACAGACACCGATACTGATCACGGTGGTGATCGTCACGCTGGTCGTCGCCACGTTCGGCGGGTCGGCCGTCGCCCAGGAGGGAACGGCCCCGTCCGGGACGCTGACGGCGGCCGACATCTCCGTCGTCGCCGACGGCGAACGGACGGTGACCGCCACCTACGACATCAGAATCGACGACCCGGGTACCGGTGACCAGGCGCTCTCGGCCATCGGCGGCACGCTCTGGACCTTCCCCGGCCACGACGTCGACGGGTTCACCGCGACCGTAGACGGGACCGAGGTCGACCCTATCGTCGACCGCTCGAGCCGACACATCTCGCTGGCCGTTCCGGTCCAGGACGTGAGCGAGGGCGACTCGCTGACCGTGCAGGTGCAGTACACGGTCACCGGTCCCGCGGGACAGCTGAAGGCGCCCATCTGGGTGCCCGAGTTCGAGACGTCGGGCACGGACCGGGCCATCGAGATGACGGTGACCCTTCCCGACGGACAGCAGGCGCACGGTGCGACGTTCCCGAAGATCGACGGCCGCTCGAACGGCGGGAACGTCCTCAGCTACCAGCTGCTCCACGTCCCCGGATTCGTCGCAGTCAGGTACGGCACCGGAACCGGGGGTCTGGTGAACCTCGAACTGCTCTCGACGCTCGCCGGACTCACACTCATCTTCGGATTCTTCGCAGTATGGGCCGCGTGGAATCGCGGACTGATCGGACGGAGGGAGAAGAATGTCGCTTAGTTCACAACTCCTGACGTTCCTCGCCGTCGCCGTCGTCTACATCGGCTTCACGTTCCTGTGGGGCTGGTACAAGGGACGTCAGGAAGACAGAGAGGAGGCGTCGACAGACGAGAATACGGTTGACACGTCGGGAGGTGGTCGCTGATGGCACTCGTCCCGCTCGACCCGCTGTTCGTCGGCACCGTGGTCGTCTACTTCCTCGTCATCCTCGGCATCGGATACTACGGGTACGTCAAGACCGAGGACGAGGTCGACTTCCTCGTCGCCGGTCGCTCCATCGGCCCGGTTGTCGGCGGCGCGACGCTCTCTGCGACCCAGATGAGCGCCGGGACCCTCGTCGGGACCTTCGGCATCCACTACCTGCTCGGCTTCGGGTTCATCTGGATCTGGCCGGGGCTCTGGGCGGGGTGGATCGTCTCTATCCTGCTCGTGGCCCCGCAGATGCGGCGGTTCGGCCGGTTGACGGTCCCCGACTTCATCGCCGTCAGGTACGGCGACGACGGCGCTGACGGCGACTACGCCCGCGCTATCGGGGCCATCCTCATCGTCATCGCCTACACGGTGTATCTGAGCGCCCAGATCACGGCCGGCGGACTCATCTTCCAGTCGCTCATCGGCGTCGCACAGGAGATCGGGATGTTCATCATGGTCCTCACGGCCGTGATATACACGTCCATCGGAGGGATGCGAGCGAGCATCCTGACCGACTTCGTGCAGGCCGTCATGATGGCGACCGGCGTGCTGGTCGCGCTACCGGTCTCGCTTTACTTCCTGGGCGGACTCGGTGGCATCAACGCCATCTTCCAGTCGTTCCAGCCGTCGATAGTCGGGCAGGCGCTCTCGACCGCGGACATCGTCGGCTTCATGGCCGCGTTCGGCTTCTCTATCGCGGCGGCTCCCTACGAGATAACCCGCATCTACTCGATGCGCGACGAGAAGACCGTCCGGCAGGCCATCGGCATCACGCTCATCTTCCAGGCCATCATCGGCACGTCCGTGGCACTGCTGGGAATCAGCATGCGCGTGATGTTCCCGAACCTGAGCACCCCCGACCTCGCGTCGGTCATCATGAGCCTGAACGTGCTGGGTCCCATCCTCGGCGCACTCCTCATCGCCGCGGTGTTCTCGGCCATCCTGAGTACGGTCGACTCCGTGATGATCGTCTCCGGTGCGGGTCTCGCACACGACATCTACGGGAAGCTCATCAACCCGGACGCGTCGGACACCCGCATGGTCTGGGCGAACCGGATCTCCGTCGCCGTCCTCGGCACCATCCCGTTCCTGCTGGCGCTGAACAAGGGGCTGCTCGGAGGGCTCGTCCAGCTCATCGTCGTCCTGCAGGCGTCGATGATGGGCGGTATGTTCTTCGTCCCGCTCGTGTTCGGTCTGCACTGGAAGCGAGCGAACACGCTCGGCGGCGTCACAGCCATGATAACCGGCTTCTCGACGGTCGTCATCTGGCACATCGGGACCGAGATCATGAGCTTCGTCCCGGAGAGCCTCACCTCGGTCATCGGCGATCCGGTCATCCCGGGCGTCTTCGTGAGCTTCGTGACCCTCGTGGCCGTTTCGCTCGCGACGAGGACCCCGTCGCCGAAGTGCCTCGAACCGTTCTTCAAGGACGTGACGGTGACGGACGGTGGTTCCGAGGAGTGAGACCGCGACGGCGGTCGACACCCCCCGTGACCTCCGACGAGTTTAGGCTCGTCGGACCGCTAGTCGCGGGTATGACGGCAGCCGCAACGGGGGCGCGCCGATGACCGCGCTCGACCCGTCGTTCCTCGCGGCGGTCGCAGTCACGCTCGCCATGGCAGCGTTCACCGCGGCGCTCGGTGTCTACCTCCTGCGGACGAACCCCCCGAAGGACGAGTCCCGGTTCGTGGGGCTCGGCGAGGAGAAGATGGACGAAGAGGAACTCGCCGAGTGGGAAGCCGAGATGGAACGCCGGCGCGAGAAGCGCTAGTCCGCGCCGGCCGCCTCGACGAGCGCACCGTCCTCCGCGACGACCCGCCCGCCCTTGAGCACGGCCAGCGGTTCGGCGAGCGTCCCGGGGTTCTCGTCCGGCGGGTCGGCGACGACGACGCAGTCGGCCCGCTTGCCGGGTTCGAGGCTCCCGACGCGGTCGGCGACGCGGGCCGCCCGCGCCGCTTCGCTCGTCACGGCGCGGACGGCCCGCGCCGGCGAGGCGCCCCGCTCGACGAGGTGTTCGACCTCGGCCGGCAGGTATCCGTGCATACTGTCGGTCCCGAGCGCGATGGGAACGTCGCGCTCCACGAGCTCTGACCAGGTCTCTCGCTCCCGCTCGCGGGCCTGCTCGACCTTCGCCATGACCTCCGGGTCGTCGCCGTCGCCGCCCTCGATGCCCCGCGCCTCGTGGAGGATGGTGAACGTCCCGACCACGTGCTGGCCCCGCTCCTCGATGCGGTCCAGGAGGTCCGTTTCGAGGGCGGCGCCGTGTTCCACCGTGTCGACGCCGGCCTCCACCGCCTGACGGGCCCCCGCGCCGCCGTGGGCGTGGGTCGCGACGTGTACTCCCTGCCGGTGGGCCTCGTCGACGATGGCGGCCGCCTCGTCGTCCGAGTACGGCGCCCGGTCGAGCGCACCGGACCGACTGGAGACGCCGCCCGTGGCGAAGTACTTGACGTGGTGGGCGCCGGCGGCGAGATTCTCCCGGATGCGTTCGCGGATGGCCGCCTCGCCGTCCGTCGCGGTCAGCGCGACCCCGTGTCCGCCGGTCGGCGTCAGGTGGACGCCGCAGGGCAGGAGTCGCGGGCCGAGCAGCTCCCCCTCCCGTTCGAGTTCCGCGAGTCGGACGTCCAGGAGGCGCTCTGCACCCATGAGGCGCATCGTCGTCGTCCCGGCCGCCAGGTCGCGACGGAGGTTGGTTGCCGCCCGTATCGCTCCTTCGGCGGCCGGCGCGCGCATCTGTTCGAGCTGGTCGCCCTCCCACGGACGAATCTGGCTGTGGGAGTGGGCGTCGACCAGCCCCGGAACCGCGTACCCGTCCGTCTCGAGGAGGACCTCGGCCTCCCCGGGCACGTCGTCGAGTACCGACGTCACCGCTCCACCCTCGAAGACGAGCACCGACCCGCGAACGACCTCCTCGTCAGGGTGGTAGATGCCACCCGTCTTGATGCATCGCATACTCCGCGTTCAGTCTCTCCCGCCGTAGTGGTGTCGGTGAGTCGAATGATAAGAATTAATATCGAATACCGCATCAGTTAATATATGACCGTCGTCAGCGTCTCGATGCCGGAGGAACTGCTCCAGCGCATCGACTCGTTCGCGGACGAGCACGGCTACACGGGGCGGAGCGAGGTGGTCCGCGAGGCCGCCCGCAACCTCCTCGGCGAGTTCGAGGACATCCGTCTCGAGGACCGCGAGTTGATGGCCGTCGTCACGGTCATCTTCGACTACGAGACGACGAACGTCGAAGAGCGGATGATGCACCTCCGCCACGAGCACGAACGCCTCGTGGCCTCGAACTTCCACAGCCACGTGGGGAACCACTACTGCATGGAACTGTTCGTCCTCGAGGGGCGACTCGAGACCATCTCGAACTTCGTCGGCCGTATCCGGGCGACCCAGGACACCCTCAGCGTCGACTACTCGGTGATGCCGGTCGACAACTTCGGCCCGCTGACGGCGCCCGAGTGACCCGCCCGGTCAGTTGTCGCCGAACGACGTGGTGAACAGGTGCGCCGCGTCGTCGTCGACGGCGAACAGGCCCACTCGGACGCCCGCGTCGAGCCACCCGTACCCGTACGAGAAGGAGGCGAGCGCGTTCACGAGGTCGTCCTCCGACCGGAAGTGCCGCCCGTCGTCGAGGTAGGACGTCGCCATCTCCAGGCACTCGGCGGCGGCGTCGGCGAGCGGCGTCCCGGGCGGGACGGCGACCTCCGCCGCCGCGATGGCGTCGGCGAGCATCCGCTCGTACCGGGCTGTCTTCTCTGCGAGGTCGGCGGCCATGGGCGTGGTGTGACGCCGTGGGCGGGAAAGTCCTTCTCCTCGGTCGCGTGAGGGCGACGAGCGGGTGTCCGACGACTCGGAGCGCGGTCGGCCGACGAAGACTCTGAGCGCGGTCGGCCGACGACGACTCGGAGCGCAGTCGGCCGACGCAGACTCTGAGCGCGGTCGGCAAACGACTACCCCGAGCGCGGTCGGAGACTACGCGAACCGGAAGGTCGGCCCCTCGGGGCTGTCCTGCACCTCGACGCCGAGTTCCGCGAGGTCCGCCCGGAGCTGGTCCGCGCGCTCGTAGTTGCCGGCCTCGCGCTCGGCCTCGCGGAGGTCGAGGACGAGTTCCACGAGGTCCTCCGCGACTCTCGCCTCGCCGGCCGTCTCGCGGCCGAACGTCAGGCCGAAGACGTCGCCGCCGAGTTCCTCGAACGTCTCGACGGCCCGACGGAGGCCGCGGTAGTCGTACGCCTCGCGGCCGTCGACGTGGCGGTTGACCGCGGCGGCGAGTTCGAGCAGCGCGGCCATCGCCTCCCGCACGTTGAAGTCGTCGTTCATCGCCTCGGTGAACGACGCCCGGACCTCGTCGACCGCGCCGCGGAGGGCCGCGTCTTCGACTTTCGTCCGGGCCCCCACCGAGTCGCAGGCGTCGACTGCGGACTCGTAGGCGCGTTCGAGGCGGTCCCAGCGCTCCTCGGCCTCGGCGAGCGCCGCCTCGCTGAACGACTGCTTCGAGGAGTAGGCGGTGCCGAGGTAGAACGTCCGGACGACGTTCACCCCGAACTCCTCGAGCGCGTCCGAGACGTAGAAGAAGTTGCCGAGGCTGGAGCTCATCTTCTCGCCCCCGGTCTCCAGGAGGCCGGTGTGGAGCCAGTACTTCGCGAACTGCCTCCCGGTGGCGGCCTCGCTCTGGGCGATCTCGTTCTCGTGGTGGGGGAAGACGAGGTCGTGGCCCCCGACGTGGATGTCGATGGTCTCGTCGAGGTGGGTCATCGACATCGCGGAGCACTCGATGTGCCACCCGGGGCGGCCCTCGCCCCACGGCGAGTCCCACGTCTGGCCGGACGGTGGCGACTCCCGCCCGGGGGCCTCCGCCTTGCGGTGTTCCGCGACGGCCTCCGGCGAGACGCCGTCCGCCTTCCAGAGGGCGAAGTCGGCCGGGTGTCGCTTCTCCGTGCGCTCGTCGGCCTCGCCCTGCGCTTCCATCTCCGAGAGGTCCTGGTTCGAGAGCTTTCCGTAGTCCTCGAACGCGGTGACGTCGAAGTAGACGGAGCCGCCCGACTCGTAGGCGTATCCCTTCTCGACGAGGGTCTCGACGAGGTCGACTATCTCGGGGACGTGCTCGGAGACCCGCGGGTAGACCTCCGCGCGCAGGAGATTCAGCCCCCGCATGTCCTCGATGACGTCGGCCGTGAAGTGGGCCGCGACCGCGGACTCGGAGTCCCCGAGGTCGTCCTCGCCGACGCGGGCGACGATCTTCTCGTTCACGTCGGTGAAGTTCTCGACGTGGTGGACCTCGTAGCCGAGGTGCGCGAGCCACCGGTGCATCACGTCGGCGTGCGTCCACACCCGTGCGTGCCCGAGGTGCGCGTCGTCCGAGACAGTCAACCCACAGACGTACAGCAGCACCTCGTCGTCGTCGACCGGTCGGAACTCCTCGCGTTCGCCCGTCAGGGTGTTAGTCACGGACAGTGACATCGCTTGGAAGTACGCGCGTGGCAGTTTCAAAGCGTCGGTGACGACCTCCCGACCGCGGCACGCGTTGACGGGTGACGGCGGTGCTCAGGGGCTCTCCGGCACCGCCGACGCGGCCGACTCGACGACCCGGAGGGCGGTGGGACCGTCCCGGCGGGAGACGACGACCACGAGAGCGTCGTCGCCGACGGCGGCCGCCTCCACGGTCACGCCGACGGCGTCGAGGCGGGCCAGCGAGGCGGCGAGCGACCGGGCGTCGACGTCGCCGTTCGCGACGAGCGCAGTCAGCGACCCGCCGCCGGCGCCGAAGGCCGCCTCACCGACCGACAGCAGGGCGTCCGTCGGGTCGTCGGTCCGCGCGATTCCGCTCTGCATCGACACGCGGACAGACCGGGACTCCGTCTCGTACCCGGGCAGGTCCGTCGCGTAGCGTCTGAGCGCCGTCGCGACGGCGTCGTCGTCGCCGTCGAGGTCCAGAAACGTCGCCGCCGCCCGGTAGTTCACCACGCCGGCCCTGAGCGCGGCGAGGAGAAACGGGTGCTCGCGGACGGCGTCGCGCGCGTCGGACGCGAGTGTCATGGCCGCGGGTACGTCCCATCCTACCAAGAGGTCACCGAATCGACTGAAACTGATTCCACTGAAACGAATTTCGGTAAATTCGGAAACAGAAATGTAATTCAGATTACCCTTATGGGGGTAGCGGTCCATGGACTAGACGCGATGAACCCGAGACAGACCGCCACTCTGGCCTACGACCCCCCGGAGACGGGGAGTCCCACGCTCGCGCTCGTCCCCCTCGTCGCAGTCCTCCTGCTCGCGGTGTCCTACCCCATGTACGCGGCCGTCGCGGTCGGAGGTGTCGCCGCGGGGCTCGCAGTCGCGACGGTGTGGAGTCGGCTCGCGGCACCGGAACCACGGCCGGGCCGGCCGCAGGCGCGGCTGTAGTCACCCGAAGACGAGCCACAGCGCGACGACGACGCCGGCGAAGACGATGGTGACGCCGAGGAGGACGGGGAGGCTGCTGACGACGGTGGCCGTTCCGATTGCCACGAGGACCGCGGCGACGGCGAGCGCCAGTACCGGCATCGACGCGGGCGCGAGGAGGTCCCGGACGGTTTCGGTCACAGGGGCTTCCGCGCCGGACTGCGTTTTCCCGCCCAGCGCCGACCCCGTTCCGGTCGCTTTCTCCGGTGCGGTACTCGACTGCCGGTTCCCTCCTCCCTCGTCACTCGTTCCGGCCGCCGCGCCCTCCGGTGGGGGCTCGACGGTCACGGTCACGTACTCCGTCTCGGTCCCGTGGCCGGTGACCACTTTCAGTTTCCCGCTGACGGGTTCGTCGACCTGCGCGACCGACACCTCGACGGGCCGGGTCGCGTTCGGCTCGACGTAGTGATTCCCGGCGGCGAGACTGGCCACGCGCGAGAGGTCGTCGTCGAGGTGGAGGTGGACGTGGACAGCGCCACCGTTGTTGTTCAGGTCCACCGTGAACGGACCCGACGTGGCGAACGAGCCGACGACGTCGACGTCGTGCAGGCGGTCTCTGTTGAGTTCGACGGTTAGCGACCCGGGCACGTGCGCTTGGATGTATTGCGGGACGAAAAAGGTTCATGCGGTCGCGACCCGTCGGCGGCGGACTGCGCCCCGACCGGAGGCGGCGGTCCGTCTCTGCCGGATCAGTCGGCGGTCGGTGCGGCCTGTCGCGTCTGTGCCTCCCGGGGCGACGTGACGAACAGCCGGTAGACGAAGTACGCCCCGACGATGATCAGCCCGAGCGCCGCGATGTACGCCCGCAGGTTCGGTGCGAACAGCGGGCTGTGGACGATGGTCGCGCCGTCGGGAGCGAGCGCCCGCGTGAGCGCGTGGCCGGTCGTCGTCTCGCCGCCCTGGGTCACCTCGTAGGCGTACATCGGCGATTCGGCCCCCGCGAGGATGTTGAGTACCCCCATCACTGGGATGGCGAGCAGGAGCAGCCCGCCGCCGAGGTACATCGCGATTCTGTCTGCGAGATCGAATTCCGTTTCGGACGTTGTCATTGTCGCTCACCTCTCACCCGAGCAGGTAGTTCGCCCAGCGGTTGTTCCTGGCCCAGTCCATCTGCTCGAGCCACTCGTCGACGCCCCACACGCGACCGGCACCGAAGACGGCCAGCGTGATGAACCACAGCAGTCCCAGCAACTCGCTACTCACCATCCCGTGGGCCCATCCGTGGTTGGTGAAGAAGAAAAACGACATGAGCAGCGCTCCGAAGAACGACGCCAGCCGGAGGAACGCGCCCACTATCAGCCCGAGGCCGATGAGGAACTCACCGGCCGGGATCATGACGTTCACGAACGCCAGCCCTGCGCCGGACGCGAACGCCTTCAGGATGGGTTCGGTGATGGCTCCCGCGCTCGCGTACTGCAGGTATCCCTTCGCGCTGAACCCGAACAGTATCTTCGTCAGCCCGGCGTGCAGGAACCAGTAGCCGACGACGATGCGCGAGAACGCGAGCCAGTAGCCGGCCCACGGTCCGTCGAAGTTCAGCGACACGTGGTCGCCGAGGACGTCTGTTTCGACCTGGTATGACATTGGTGTCACCCCGCATCTGGTGGTAGGAACGACGGGAATAAACAACCACGCGCCGATTTCAAGAATTCTGT
>JBDGSQ010000036.1:0-12647 GCA_042217455.1 Haloferacaceae archaeon
TCGCAGTCGTAGTCTCCGAGGTGGTCGTCGCAGTCGTAGTCTCCGAGGTGGTCGTCGCAGTCGTAGTCTCCGAGGTGGTCGTCGCAGTCGTAGTCTCCGAGGTGGTCGTCGCAGTCGTAGTCTCCGAGGTGGTCGTCGCAGTCGTAGTCTCCGAGGTGGTCGTCGCAGTCGTAGTCTCCGAGGTGGTCGTCGCAGTCGTAGTCTCCGAGGTGGTCGTGTCGTTCGACGCGGTCGTCGCGGCCCGGACCGGTGCCAGCAGCTGTACCCGGGAGACCGGGAGGTCAAGCCCGCGGGTCGGACCGCTTCGAGCGAGGGCCGCGTCGACGGTCGACTCGTGAGCGTTCCCGCCCCCTCCGGGTGGAGCCGCGAGGCTGACGAGACACGCGACGACGAGGAGGGTGACGAGGAGTCGCCCGCCGGACCTGCGAATCATCGGGTAGTCATTCACGAGGGCTACGGTGAAAAAGTTATACTCAATTGACAGATTATATTTCAGATTAACTCGAACAGGAGGGTCTCGTTGCGGAGAACGTCCGATCCGGTTTGTCGGTCCCTACCCGAACGCGCAGACGGGCACAGCGTCCGAGAGCGACCGGGCAGTCGGTTCGGGAGTCCCTACCGGCGGTCGGTCGCGGGGTGTCGCACTCGTCAGTGGGTTTCGACTCGTCGGTGCCGGGGACGTACCCGGCGGCCGGAACGGGACCCCTGCCGCCGTCAGTCGCCGTCCTCTCGCCGGGGGACCGTCTGCGGAGCCAGCGGTCCCCGCTCGAACAGCGTCACCGCCACGAGCGTCGCCGTGAGGGCGATGAGACCGACGCTCCCGAGATACTCGGTGGCGACGGACGTCCGGGCGGCCACCGGGAGCGCGACCAGCGGCCCGACCGTCGACCCGAGGTCGCCGAAGACGTTGTAGACGCCGCCGAGTTTCCCGAGGTCCTCCTTCGGGCTGATGTCCCCGAGGTAGGCCAGCAGCGGCGGGTTGGTCCCGCCGACGCCGATGCCGACGAGGGCGACGCCGACCACCGCACCGAGCGTCGTCGGCAGCAACGCGAGGACGGCGAACCCGGCGGCGAAGCACGTGAGCGACGGAATCGTCAGCGCGGCGCGGTTCGACAGGGTGTCGGAGACGCGGCCGACTCCGATGGTCGTGAGACTGGAGAAGAGGACGCTCACGGCCATGACGACCCCGCTGACGCCCGTCTCGGACAGCCAGCTGACCGTGATGCCGTTCTCGCGGGCGTACAGCACTACCGTCGAGAGGAGGATGCCGGCGAACAGAAAGCGCACGACGAAGTTGACCGCGCCGACGGTGAAGATGCGCAGGTCGTCGGTGACGAGGTTCGGGAGTTCGCGGAGGCCGCTCACAGTCGAGACGTCGGCCTGCGTGTCCGGCAGGACGAAGAAGGCCACGACGGCCGCGAAGGAGGCGGTGACGCCGGCGACGATGAAGGCGACGTCGTAGCCGTAGACGGCGGTGAGGATGCCGCCGAGGACCAGCCCCGTCGGGAAGCCGAGGCTCTGGCCGCCGCGCATGTAGCCGACCCACTTGCCGCGGTTCTGCTCGGTCGTTATCTGCGTGACCGTCGAGAACGCGCCGACGAAGACGAACGCGGAGCCGATGCCCCACGTCGCCCGCGAGAACAGGAAGACCATCGCGTTCGGCAGGCCGAACTCGTGGGCGTGCAGGCCGAGGACGTAGCCGAACGGCACCAGCCCCTGCACGACGAATCCGATGATCATCGGCCGGCGCGTCCCCACGCGGTCGAGAATCTGCCCCGCGGGGGTGTTCATCAGCAGTCGCGTGAAGCGGTTGATCGAGAGGATGATGCCGACGAGGAGCGGAGAGATGCCGAGGACGGTCCCGAGGGTGGGAATCGTGGGGAACGCGACGCCGCCGCCGACCCCTCCGAAGAACACGCCCGCGATGAGGCTTCCGACGACGTAGCGGACGCTCGGGTCGTCGCTCTCGTAGGGGAGTTTCATTCACCCGCCCCGGGGTCGCTGCCGACCCTCGTCACCAGGCCCACTCCTCGCGCGGGTCGGCCTCGTCTCGCTCCCGGTCGAAGACGTGTTCGCCGTCGACGAAGACGTGCTGGCTCGACGTGTCGAAGCGGTAGAACGGCCCGTCCCAGACGACGAGGTCGGCGTCCGTCCCCGGTTCGAGGGTGCCGACGCGGTCATCGATGCCGAGAATCTCGGCCGGGGTGCGCGTCACGGCGTCGAGCGCGGCCTCCTCGGGCAGTCCCTCCCGGACCGCGAGGCCCACGCAGACGTCGAGATGGCGCTGGGGCAACACCGGCGCGTCGGTCTGGATGGCCACCTGCACGCCCGCCTCGTAGAGGATGCCGGGCGTCTCGAAGGTGATGTTCCGGAGTTCGTACTTGGCACCGGAGTAGAGCGACGGGCCGACCACCGCCGGGACGTCGCGCTCGACGAACTCGTCTGCGATGAGGTGGCCCTCGGTCGCGTGCTCGATAGAGAGGTCCTCGACGCCGAACTCCGCCGCGATGCGGAACACGGTCATGATGTCGTCGGCGCGGTGGGCGTGGACCCGCAGGGGCAGGTCGCCCTCGACGACCCGCGCGAGGTTCTCCATGCCGAGGTCGCGCTCGAACGGCTCGCCCTCCTCGCGGGCCTTCTCGCGGGCATCGAGGTAGTCCTCTGCGTCCATGAGCGCCTGTCGGAGCGTCGCGGCGACGCCCGGTCGGGTCGACGGCTGTCGGTCCTTGCCCTCGCCGTGGAACCGCTTGGGGTTCTCGCCCATCGCGGCCTTCATGCCGTCCTCTCTCACGAGCATCCGGTCTGCCACGTCGCCGTAGGTCTTCATCGAGCAGATGACGCCGCCGACGACGTTCCCCGACCCCATCCGGGCGGAGACGGTGGTGACGCCGTTCTGGAAGGCGTGTTTCAGTTCCTCGTCGCGCGGGTGGAAGCCGTCGAGGGCGTTCACGTGCGGCGTGACCGGGTCGGTCCCCTCGTTGACGTCGCCGTCCTCGGGTTCGCCCCACTCGGCCATCCCGGCGTGGCTGTGCGCGTCGACGAGGCCGGGGGTCACCGGCGCGCCGTCGACGTCGAGTTCGGTCGCGCTCTCGGGGGCGTCCACGTCGCCGACGGCGGCGATCTCGCCGTCGTCGCCGACCAGCAGGTCACCGTCGACGACGCCGCGGTCGGTGGCAGTGTGGAGGGCCGCGTTGCGGATAACGTACATGAGACACGTCTCCCGTGCCGGTCACCAAAGGATTTCGTTTCGAGGCGCCTCTGCCGGTTCTCGGCGCGCCCGGTCGACTCGGTCGAGACCGTCGAATTCCCGGGTGTCAGGCGTTCGCACGCCTCGGCAAGAATTAAGTGTAGGTGTGTTCATGTGTCGGGTAGCACGGACGAGAGGTGCACGGATGACGGCCAATTTCACGCTCCGGTCGCTCGCTGGATTCACCAGCGGCGACGCCGGCGGAAATCCGCGGTATGCCGCGGGTACTCCGGCGAACGGGCGTGGGTCGTCTCCCTCTCGCTCCGGCACACAGCCCGCCGCCGACGTCTGAACGGCGACCACCGCGCTGGTGGGACCCGCCCGTGAAGGGCGGGGGTGGGCTGTGTGCGCCCCGTTCTCACCAGTGTCTCGGTTCACCGTTCAGCCGTCCGGCCGGGCCCCGGTCCGCTCCCGGTCGGGCTACCGCCCGATGGTGTCCCCCGCGACGCGCGTTCGAATCGCGCCCGGGAGTCTCGATGTCAGTCCAGAAACGACACCCCGTCCACGCACAGGCCACGCTCACCGTCCTCGTCGCCCGCGACGCCGCCGGCGACATGGTCGACGGCGTCCGGACCCGACTCGAACGGGTCGACGGCGTCGAGTCGGTCGGCGACCTCGACGTCAGCGGCGTCCGCCCCGGCCTGAACGACCTGCAGGTCGAGGTCGCGACGGAGTTGCACGTCAGCCCGCGGCCGCCGGACGAGGAGGTGGACCCCGACGCCGTGGCCGCCCAGCTAGCGGACGGTTTCGGCGTGAAGCGCGCCGTCGTCACGAGCGTCCGGTGACCGGCGGCCGGCGACGGTCTCGCCGGCTCCGCGTCCCCGCTCGGATACCCCGCTGACGACTGCGGCTCCCACCTGCCGCGACGTCGCTTCCGACAGCGACGCCACTTTCGCCCGCGGTACTCAAGACCGCTCGGCCCGATTCGACAGCCGTGCAGGGAGACTCGCCAGACGCCGACGTGCGAGTGACAGACGGAGACGCACCAGCCGGCGAGACCGACGCGCACGACGTCGAGACCGTCCCCGGAGTCGTCGCAGTCGACCGTTCCGAGGGCGAGACGCTCGACTCGCTCCGGGACCTGAGCCGCGCGTTCGACGCCGCGTTCACCGTCCCCGGGACCGACTTCCGCGTCGGACTCGACCCGATTCTCGGCCTCCTGCCGGTCGTCGGCGACGCGCCGGGGGCGGTCGTCTCGGGGTACGTCGTCGCCGAGGCGGCGCGACTCGGCGCGCCCCGCGCGACGCTCGGGCGCATGTTCCTCGTCCTCGTCGTCGACGCCGTGGTCGGGAGCGTCCCGGTCGTCGGCGACGTCTTCGACGCGTGGTGGAAGGCGAACCTCCGGAACGTCGCGCTCCTCGAGTCGGCGCTCGCGGACCCCGACCGGGCGACTCGCGACAGGCAGTACCTCCTCGCCGTCGCTGCCGTCGTCGCCGGCGCGGTCCTCGCCGTCGGCGCGGGCGTGGCACTCGCCGCCGCGTGGCTCCTCGGTCGCTTCGGCCTGCTGTGAGCGCGGCGGACCGGCCCACCGCCGGGCCGGACAGTCGGCGGCTCAGCCGCCCCGCTCGACCGACCAGACCGCGCCGTAGAAGACGCCGACCAGCGCGCCGACGAGGTGGGCGACCGTCGCCGTCGCCCGCGCGTCCGGGAACACGCCGAGCGCGGCGAGGACCGCAGAGAGGAGGACCAGCAGCCCGACCACGGCGAGCGGGTACTCCGTCTGTCGCTCGCGAATCGCCCGACCGTGGGTGAGCACGTCGGCGGTGCCCGGTGCGACCGCGAGGGCGTAGATCGCGCCGCTCGCGCCGAGCGAGAGCGGGCTTCCGGTCCCGCCGAGGTTCCAGAGCATCTGGAGGAAGATGCCGAGATACGCCCCGGCGAGAAAGAGGACGACAAGACGGCGGCGACCGAACCGACACTCCGCGTGCGCCCCGAAGAACAGGAGCGTGAGGACGTTCACGGCGGCGTGGAGCGGGTAACCGTGGAGGAACGGGAGCAACGCCAGTCCGAGCGCCGAGTTCCCGTCGGCGAGGACGTACGCCGCGCAGTAGGCCGGGTACGTCGATTGCGCGCACGCGCCGGGCACGAGGGCGAGCTGCACGAAGAAGACGGCGGCGAGGCCGGCCGCGAGCGCCACCGACACCGCCGGCGCGCAGTCCGGGAGGGCGACGGCGTCGACGGCGGCGACCGCCTCGCGGAGTCGGGATTCCAGGGTTCGCTGCACCGGCCGTGGGGAGGGGGGCGACGACCCTCAATCTACCGCCGCGGCGACGTCGCCGGCGCGGCGTCCATCGCTGACGCGAGGTGGCGTCGGTCGCTGACGCGGGTGGGAGCGGCCCGTCGGCGGCGAGCGAAACAACAGAGGGATTAGCCACGGGTCGCTTGGTGCAGGCATGAGTCTCCTCGAGGACGCCCGGACCGTCGCCGAGAGCGGTCCAGTCTGCGACAACTGCCTCGGTCGCGTCTTCGCCGACCTGAGCCACGGGCTCACGAACGGCGAGCGCGGGCGCTCGCTCCGGGTGACGCTCGCGATGGTGGACGACGTCCCGGTCGAGTTCGTCGACCACGACGACTGCTGGGTCTGTGAGGGCCTGTGCGCCGACTTCGACGCGTGGGCCGAGCGGGCCGCGGCGAGCGTCGAGGGCGTCGAGTTCGAGACGTATCAGGTCGGGACCCGGACGCCCCCGCTGGTCGAGGAGAACGATGCCCTCCTCCGGGAGATGGCAGACCTCCCGGAGGACGCCGGCGAACCGTTCAAGATGGAGTACAACCGCGAGGTCGGAAAGCGGGTCGGCGACCTGACCGGCGCGGAGGTCGACTTCACGCGCCCGGACGTGCAGTTCATCCTCGACATCGACGGCGACGCGGTGGAGACGACGGTCAACTCGGCGTTCGTCTACGGCCGGTACCGGAAGCTGGCGCGGGACATCCCGCAGACCGAGTGGCCCTGCCGGGAGTGCAACGGGTCCGGTCGGCAGGGCAGAGAGCCGTGCGAGAACTGCGACGGGACCGGCCTGCTCTACCAGGAGAGCGTCGAGCAGCTGGTCGCGCCGCTGGTCGAGGACGTGATGGACGGCGTCGACTCGAAGTTCCACGGGGCCGGCCGCGAGGACGTCGACGCCCTGATGCTCGGCACCGGGCGGCCATTCGTCGTCGAGGTGCTCGAACCGCGCCGGCGGAACGTCGACGTGGAGCGACTGGAAGCCGACGTCAACGCCTTCGCCGAGGGGACGGTGGAGGTCGAGGGGCTCAGACTGTCGACCTACGAGATGGTCGAGCGCGTGAAGAAACTCGACGCGAGCAAGACCTACCGGGCGACCGTCGAGTTCGGGGCCGACGTGGACGCCGCGGCACTCGAAGACGCCCTCGACAGACTCGAGGGCGCGACCGTCGAGCAGTACACGCCCCACCGCGTCGACCACCGCCGCGCGAACCTGACCCGCACGCGGTCGGTCTACGAGGCCGACGGGACCCTCGACGACCCGCGCCACGCCACCGTCGAAATTCACGGCGAGGGCGGCCTCTACATCAAGGAACTCGTCTCCGGCGACGAGGGGCGGACCGAACCGAGCCTCGCGGGACTGCTCGGCGTCGACGCCGAGGTGACGGCCCTCGACGTCGTCGCCGTCGAGGGCGAGGACGAACCGTTCGCGGACGAGGCGTACTTCCGCGACTGACTCGAGCGGAAGTCGCCGCGGGGCCGACCGCCGCCCGACTGTCGCTCGCCCGTCAGTCTGCAATCGCCTGTCCCTCGACAATTGTCTGTCAGTCGACAAACACCTGTTCCTCGACAATCGTCCGTTCCCCGACGCACTCCCGGTACTCGGCAACCGCCTGTCACTCGACAATCGCTCGTCAGTCGGCAGTCAGTCGCTCGCCACGTGCTGGCTACCGTGTGGCACAATCGTTATGAACCCGCAGACGAAAGTACGTGTGAGACGGTATACCATGTGTCACTACTACGAGTCGACCGAGGAGTGGCAGGCGCTCTGGCTCGCGCGCGCCGAGTGTGAGGAAGAGCGCGAGGTCCCGGGCTCAGAACGCGACGCCGACGCGGCGGTCGAGGACGCAGACGCCGACCCGGGGACGCGGTCGGTCGACGTCTGAGCGCCGTCGCAGGCGGAGTGGGTCGGGACCGGGAGCGGAGCGTGCGCGATAGAAACTGCTTAGTCCTCGGTGGGCGACCGGGCGAGCGTGATTGGCGTCGACGAGGCGGGCAAGGGGCCGGTACTGGGACCGATGGTCACGGCCGCGGTTCGAGCGGACCCGACCGCCCTCCCGGACGGCGTCGACGACTCGAAGCGACTCTCGCCCGCACGCCGTGAGCGACTCGCGGCGGAACTCCGTGCCGACCCGGACGTGGCGGTCGGCGTGGCCGTCGTCACAACCGACCGCATCGACGACCCGTCGACTGACATGAACACGCTGACCGTCGACGGACAGGCGGCGGCCGTCGCAGAGGTGGCCCGCGACGGGGACCGCGTCGTCGCCGACGCGAGCGACGTCTCCGAGTCGCGGTTCGCGGACAGACTCGGGGACCGACTCGCAGCGAGCGGGGCGGCAGTCGAGGTGACCGCGGAGCACCGCGCAGACGAGCACCACGCCCTCGTCGGGGCGGCGAGCGTGGTCGCCAAGGTCGAACGCGACGCCCGCATCGACGCGCTGGCGGAGGAGTACGGCGACGTCGGCAGCGGTTACCCGAGCGACCGGACCACCCGGACGTTCCTGCGGGAGTACGTCCGCGAGCACGGGGCGCTCCCGCCCTGCGCCCGCGAGTCGTGGCAGACCTGCGCGGACCTGCTCGCGGCCGCGGCGCAGTCAGACCTCTCCGAGTTCTGAGGGACCGACCCGGGGCACCGGCGGACCGCGTGCTCGCAGCTACGGCTGAATCGCGCCCGTCGCGGTGAGCCAGAAGACCACTCCGAAGAACGCGGCGAGCAGCAGCAGCGCCGCGAGCAGGTAGTTGAACAGGCCCTCCGGTGTTCTGGAGCTAAAGACGCTCATGTCCGGAGGTATAACTTCACGGCCTCTTGATAGTATCGTCGACGCCGACACTGAATCCGACGCGAGCGTCGTCGGGTGCCGACGTGCGTGCGAACTCGAACTGGAGCTGGTGCCCGGGGGCGTCCGCGACGGCGACTGCCCGCCGAGAGCGGATTCGCGGGTCCTCAGCGGTCTCTCGTCAGGAGCGCCCGGAGGATGTCACCGTAGGCCGGGCGGGTGAGCAGGACGCCGACGATGACGCCGAGGATGGTGAAGATGGCGAAGCCCTTCAGGTCGCCGAGCGAGAGGATGGCGAGCGGGCTCATGGCGACGATGGTCGTCGCCGCCGCGGCGCCGATGACCCAGAACGCCTTCCGGAACCGCGACTGGAAGACGCGGCGACTGCGCACGTCGCCCTCGGCCATCACCTCGTCGGCGATGATGATGAGGTCGTCCACCCCGGTCCCGATGACCGCGATGAACCCGGCGATGACCGAGAGGTCGAGCGGGTAGCCGATGGCGGCCGCGAGTCCGAGGAGGATGATCACCTCGGAGAGCGCCGTGACGATCATCGGCAGGGCGACCTGCGGGCGGCCGTAGCGGAGGAAGACCACGCCCGCGACGGCGAACACCGCGATGATACCGGTGATCAGCGAGTCGAACTTGAAGCTCTCGGCCTGCGTCGGCGAGACGTACGACGTCGTCCCGCGGTCCTCGCCGGTGAGATCGAGTTTCGCGGGGAGTGCGCCGGCCCGGAGGTTCAGCGAGACCTGCTGGGCCTCGGAGATGTTCCGGGTCTCGAGGACGAACGTCGGGTCCTGGGACCACTCGCCGTCTCGCATGCTCTGTGCGAGGTTCGACGTCATCCCGAAGGTGTTGACAACGCGGTCGTTGACGACCACGAGCAGACAGGGGTCCGTGGAGTTGCGGTAGTCCCCGGTGTTACAGGTCGACCCGCCGGGCTGTGCGACGCCCGTGTCGACCATCTGCTGTTCGAACTGCGTGGCCGCCTGGTCGCGGATACTCACGCGGACGTACGCGCCGGGACGCTGCTGGTACTCCTGTGCCGTCCCGATGTTCCGGAAGTCGCTGGTCGTCAGGACCGCCCGCTCGCGCTGTTTCACGGTCGAGCCGTTCCTGACGACGGGGAAGACGTCGATCCGGACGGTCCCGCGCTCTTCGACGAGGTCGACGACGTCCTGGCGGTTCTCGCCCGGCACCTCGACGACGACGAAGTGCTCGCCGGTCGCCGTGGTGATAGACTGGACGGTCCCGCCGGAGAGGCCCGCCTCGTTTATCTTCCGTCTGAGGACGCGGACCGTCTCCTCGCGGGACTGGTCGCTGACGCCGCTGTGAATCTGGTCGTAGGAGACGCCCGCGGCGTCCAGCGCCTGTGCGAACTGCTCCTGTGAGACGTTCTCGGTGGCTATCTCGACGGTCCCCTGCCCGTTTCCGCTGTAGGTCCCGTCGGCGATGGCGTTCACGTCGGTGACGGTCGCCCCGTCGAGGTTCGCTGCCACCTCCTGTTCGATAGCCGTCTCCTGACCGGGGGACACGTCGGCGTTCGTCGCCACGTTGCCGGCCAGCGGGGCGCGAATCCGGGTCCCGCCCGACAGCTGGAGCCCGTACTGGAGGTTCGTCGGACCGTCGCCGCCTTGCAGCGTCGGCGAGAAGAGCGCGAACCCGCTGACGAGGAGGACGCCGAGGAGCAGGAACACCCGCCAGTTCTCCCGGACGTTCATCGCGCGACCCCCTCGTACTTGTACCAGCGAAGCAGACTCAGGTTCAGCATGTACGTGTTCATCAGGTCGGCGGTGAGTCCGATGACGAGCACCAGCCCGATGTCGGCCAGCAGGCCGATGCCGAAGACGGTGGCGACGATGGCCATCACGGTCATCGCCGCGATGGACGTGAGCGTCATGGTGACCCCGGTCCGCATCGCCCGGTAGGTGGACTCGTAGAAGCCGCCGGAGCGACGGAGGACGTGGTTGTTCAGCAGGATGTCAGAGTCGACGCTGTACCCGATGAGCATCAGGAGCGCCGCCACCGTCCCGAGGGTCATCTCGATGCCGAGGACGTTCATCACCGCCACCGGAATCACGATGTCCGAGAACGCAGAGAGCACCACCGCGATAGAGGGGACGAACGTCCGGAACATCCCGAACACGAGGAGGCTCATCCCGAGGAACGCGACGACGACCCCTCCGACGGCGAGCGTCTGCGTGTCCTTCCCGAAGTTCGCAGAGACGGAGTCGACCGACTGAACGGTGAAGCCGTTGTCGCGCGCGGCCCGCTCGAGCGCCCCCGACTGGATGTCGTTGGCCTGCAGTTTGTTCGACTGGAAGGTCACGACGAACAGGTCCCCCCCTGTGACGTACCTGACCTGGTCGGGCTGGACGGGGAACATCGTCTGTATCTCCTGTCGCGCCTGCGCCTGATTCGTTCCGCTCGGGGGCGCGACGCGGAGTTCGGTCCCGCCGGTGAAGTCGAGTCCGGGATTCGCCGGCGCGCCGAACGCGACGTACCAGCCGGCGATGACGAGAAGAGCCACAGCCAGCACCGCCAGTGGAACGGTCACGAGCTGGCGATTCGTGTACCGGGTATAATCTATCTCCGGCACTTCGAACGCTACCATGCCGAGCAATCTAACTGTGTAGCGAATAAGCCTTCTTCTTTCTTGCCGCGCGCGGCCCGCTCGCGCGAGCGGTCTACCAGTCTCGCAGGCGCTCGCGACCCACCGATTCGGGTCCGCTCCCGTTCGCTCACCGCGTTCGCGGGTGTGTCAGAGCAACCCCTTTTGCGCTCGACCCCGTACGGCCGGCCATGAGTGCCCCGCGCACGAGCGACCGCGAGGACGCCGCGACCACAGTGGTCGTCTCCTACCCCGAGGAACTCAGCGACTGGGGGCGAGACCAGGTCGAGAGCGACCGGTACGTGAACTACCTCCGACGCGTCCTCGACGACGTCGCGGTCGGCGACGAGTTCGAGGAGTTCGCGGACGTCGGATGCTGTGGCGACACGCTCGACATCCCGTTCCGCGTCGAGGCCGTGGAGGGACCGGGCCGGGTCGGCCCCGAGACGGGAATCGAGTTCACCACCCGCGACGCCGAGATGGAGGGCGGGTGGCTCGTCCAGAGTCAGGCCTGCGAGTGGGAGGACTGACCGGGCGACGCCGAGTGGAGGAACTGACCGGGCGACCGCCGACGTTCACAGGCAAAGCGTAGACGCCGACGGTCAGGGAACGTAGCGGACGCTGACGACGCCGGGCGCGGCGCGCACCTCGACCCGGGCGACGCCGAGGCGGGCCGCGCGCTGGAGCGTCGCCTCCTCGTCTGCGAGGACGTCCTCGACCGCCTGTGCCGTGGTCTCCTCGGGGACCGTGACGACGTGAATCTCTCCCGTCCCCGCGCGCTCGATCCGGGTGAGCTCCCCCTCCTGCTGGTCACCGGCGACGTCCCGCACGTGCCGCGTCGGCGACTCGTCGCTCCGCTCCAGGGTGAGTTGCCACCGCTCGTCGACCTCGACGAGCGACCACGTCACGTTCATCGGCGGGTCGGGCGAGACGACGCCCTCGACGGCCTCGAACCGCTCTAGCCCCGGATTCGAGGAGAGCGCGTGTACCTGCCCCGTGTCGACGTCTTTCAGGACCGCGCTCTCCCCGTCGGCGGAGGTGACGAGGAAGGTGCCCGCGGACTGCTCGGATTCGCTCATCGACGGAGCGTACGGGGCCGGGGTTTTTCGGGGTTTCGCGTCTGAGTCGTGCGCGGTCCGTCGCGGCGTCGCGCATGGAGTCGCGCCGCCGTCGCTCCCGCCTTCGGCTGTCACTCCCGCGCTCGCAGGACCCGGTGTGCGAGGGCGATGACCGCGGCCGCCGCAACCGGCGGGACGAGGCCGAACGCCTGCGGGAGGCCGTACAGCGCGCGGACGACCGGCGCGAGCGCACCGGTCGGCGTCGTCTGCTGGGCGGGCGGCACGGTGACGACGAGGCCGACGTACAGGGCCGCGAGGAACAGATACCCCGACGCGGCGAGCAGCGCGTCGTACCGCGGGTGGACCGCCGTGGTGCGGCGGTGTCTGCGCGCGACCAGCAGCGTCGGCGCGACCAGCGGCGCGACGACGAACAGGCCGACGACGAGGTAGAACGACCGCGAGAGCGTGAGTTCACCGCCGCGAATCTGCGCCGTCCGCGCGAACAGGACGATCAGTCCCGACGCCACGAGGACGGTCACCAGAAGCGCCGCGAGCGCCGAGACGACGGCGTACGACCGAAAGAGCCACGAGTCGCTCGCGCGGAAGGCGTAGGGGAACGCCCCGAAGACGCCTCGATACTCGTCTGCCATCGTCCGGGGTTGTCGGTCGCGGCGATTAAACCAACCGGTCGGCCGTCGTCGCCCGCGCACCGTCGCCTGGGTGCTCG
>JBDGSQ010000150.1:0-12621 GCA_042217455.1 Haloferacaceae archaeon
ACCTCGGAATCGTCCCGTGGTCGCCGCTGGCCGGCGGCTTTCTCACCGGGAAGTACGGCAGAAACGAGGAGCCCCCGAGAGACTCCCGGGCCGCGACCGACCAGCAGTTCGCCGACTCCTACCTGACCCCCGAGAACTTCGACGTGATGGAGGCGGTCGAAACCGTGGCACAGGAGGTCGGCGCGACGCCCGCGCAGGTCTCGCTGGCGTGGCTGCTGCACCACGAGCAGGTGACCGCGCCCATCGTCGGCGCCCGGACCGTCGACCAGCTAGAGGAGAACCTCGTCGCCGCCGACGTCGACCTCTCGGACGAGCAGTTCGAAAGACTCGAGGCCGCGAAGTCGGCCTGAGTCGGTCGCTCATCTGCCGATTTCCGACCCCGGAGCTCGCCGTTATCGCCTTCGCCGGGTCGTACGGATTCGCCGAGCCCACCGCTTCGCCGGGCTTACCTGTTTCCGCCCGCTACGCCGACCATGACCGCGGACGGCACGGACTTCGACGCAGACGAGTGGGCGAGCAGACTCCGGGAGAAGCGAGCCGAGAAGGACCGCTTTCTCTCCGAACACCCGCAGTCGCCGATTCCGCCGGACGAGCGCGACGACTTCGACGGCCTCCCGTACTTCGACCCGGACTCGGACTACCGCGTCGAGGCGTCGGCGACCGTCCACGACGACCCCGAACCGGTCACGATGGAGACGACCGCCGGCCCGGAGGTCAGATACCTCCGGGTGGTGACGTTCGCGTTCGAACTCCGCGGCGAGGAGCAGACCCTCGCCGGCTACCGGCAGGAGTCGGAGGATTCGCGCACGCTGTTCGTCCCGTTCCGGGACAAGACGACCGGCCAGCAGACGTACCGACACGGCCGGTACATGGAGCTCGAACCGGACCGCGAACTCGAAGACGGCGACGACGTCGTCCTCGATTTCAACCTCGCGTACACGCCCTTCTGTGCCTACAGCGAGGCGTTCTCCTGTCCGCTCCCGCCCGAGGAGAACTGGCTCTCGGTCGTCGTCCCGGCGGGCGAGCGCGCCCTCGACTCGTGACGGACGTTGCCGCAAAGCGAAATCCATTATTTCGTCCGGTCTGAAAGAGCCACCAGCATGGCGCTGAATCTCTCGACCCGCGGCCAGATGGGGATCGCTCTGATGATACTCGGCTCGCTCGCGTTCCTGCCCGCCGTCTTCCCGCAGACCGGCACGCTCCGCACCGCGCTCGTCGTCGTCGCCGCGGTCGTCCTCACGTACGGGACGTGGCTCGTCGGCACCGACACCGACGGCAGAGCGGTCTGAACGGGCGAGTCCGGAGGGTCCCGACGACCTGACGCCGCAGTCCCCCGGGGCGACTCGACGCCCCGGACGGTTCGACACTCCGAACGGCTCGACGCCCCGGACGGTTCGACACTCCGAACGGCTCGACGCCCGGAAGCCACCGCCGAGGACGACTCGTGCCCGTCGTTCGGAGCCGACGCGGGGCGACCCTCGCACTCGCCCCGTCGAGAGATTCAGGCACGCACCAGTCGCAGTCGACTCCCTTTCTCCGACGCGCACGACGCCCGGCGTGACGACCACACCGACTCTCTCACGCCGCCGCCGTCACCGGCTCGTTCCGGAACGTCGTCACGAGGACGTAGAGGATGGGGACCATCACGACGCCGCCGACGACGAACGGCGACCAGTAGACGAACGCGGTGTAGAGGCCGCCGGCGACGACGGGGCCGACGGCGCGTGCGATGCTCCCCGCGCTCTGGGTGAGGCCGAACGCGCCGCCCTGTTCCTCAGCCGGCGCCGACCGGGAGACCAGCGTCGTCATCGAGACGTTGGCGAAGCCGTTGCCGACGGCGAGGACGGTGAGGACGACGAGCAGCGAGAGCAGGTCCGCGGGGAGTGTCGGGAGCGGAGCGAACAGCGGTCCCGTCGACGGGAGGAGGCTCCCGAGCGTCCACGTGAACGGGAGCACCGCGAGCGACACCGATTCGATGGCGACGCCGGCCACGGCGACCCGCGCCTCGCCGTAGCGGTCCGTGACTCGTCCGACGAGCCCCCCCTGCACGACGGCGATGACCACGCCCATGAACGCGAGGATGTACCCGTTCATCTGCGTCCCGTACCCGAACTTGTCGTTGGTGAACAGGACGAACATCGACTCCATCCCCGAGAAGGCGAGCGAGAACAGGAAAAACGAGAGAACGAGTCCCGAGAGCGCCGGGTCCGAGAGCGCCTCGCGGAGGCGCTGGAGCCGCGACCGGCGGTCAGCGGTGGCGCGCTCGCGTCCGGGGTTGGTCTCCGGCAGGACGGCGAGCGCGAGCAGGAGGTTCGCGCCGGTGATGGCCGCCGCCGTGAAACTCGGGAGCGTGAACTCCGTCACGGGGACGACGGCCGGCAGAACGGACCGGGCGAGCGTCAGCGCGCCCTCCCCCGAGACGACGCCGCCGATGGCGGGGCCGAAGACGAAGCCGAGTCCGAACGCCGCACCGACGAGGCCGAGTCCCTTCGCGCGGTCCTCCTCGGGGGTGACGTCGGCGACGTAAGCCTGTGCGGCCGCGATGTTGCCGCCCATCGCTCCCGCGACGAGGCGGGCGAGAAACAGCGTCCAGAGCGCGCCAGCGAGACCGAACATCGTCCACGCGACGACGCTGCCCGCCAGCGAGACGAGCAGGACGGGCCTGCGACCGCGTTCGTCGGAGAGCCGCCCGAGCAGCGGCGCGAAGAGGAACTGCGTGACCGAGTACGAGGCGATGAGCAGGCCGGCGACGAACTCGCTCGCCCCGAAGTGCTCGGCGTAGAGCGGAATGACGGGGATGAGGATACCGAACCCGAGCAGGTCGACGAAGACGACGGCGAACACCGTCGCCAGCGCGCGGCGGGGACTCTCGACTGGCGTCTCGCTCATCGGGAGGCCGTTGGCCCCATCTATTCATATACGTTCGGGCGATATTCGGTATCGTATAATCCGTATCCGATTATGAAACGCGACACAGACAGACCGCGCGGGATTCTCTCGCCGGCCGATCGGGAGTTCCTGCTCGGGGAAACGGAGATGACCCACGAACAGTCGCGGCGGAACGCCGAGGCGCGCATCCGCGAGCGAGTCGTCAACGGCGTCGAGGACTTCGAACTGCTCGTCCACGCGATGCGGACGAAAGACCGGCGGCAGGTGTTCGAGCGGGCGGCAGAGGGCGACGCGTTCCTCGACGGCCTCGCGGCGATGCTCTCGTTCGCCTACATGGGGCTGAAAGAGAGCGGCGTCGAGTTCGAGCACGTCCTCGAACCCGCCGTCAGGAAGGCAGAGGAGGTGTACGCCGCGGACGTCCTCGAGCAGTCCGTCGACGTGGAGGTGACCTTCGACGTGGAGACGACCCTGCGGGCAGACGTCGAGGAGGTGACAGCGCGAATCGAGCGCGGGGACGCCGTGACTCCGGTGGAGCTGTTCTCGCTGGTCATCCAGCGGGAGGGGTCGCTGCCGTCGGTCGACGACGTGGTGGTCCAGCGCGGCGGAGGAGGTGCCCGCGACGACGACGGCTTCGTCGAGCGTCTGGCGACGTACCTCGACGCGTCCGTCGAATCGCTCGCCGGGAAGAGGGTTCGCCTGATCCTCGACGCGGAACGGCAGCACCCGCCCTGACGCCCGTCGGCGGAGACGTCGCGGTCGCCGGGGGCGTCGCCGACACCCGTCGGCACGCCGGTCAGATGAACGCGAGCGGGAGCATGGCGAGCACGCCGACGACGACGCCGCCCGCGAGTTCGGGTTTGCCGCCGGAGGGGAGCGTCTCGCCGAGTTCGAGCGCTTCGGGGATGAACTCGGTGAGGACGAGGTAGATCATCGCGCCGGCGGCGAAGCCGAAGCCGAAGGGGAGGAACTGGCGGGCGATGCGGACGAAGTAGAACGCGATGACGGCGCCGATGGGCTGGGGGAGACTGGAGAAGACGGCCCACCAGACCATCCGCCACTCGCTGACCCCCATCGACCGGAGGGGAATCGAGATGGCCGTCCCCTCGGGTACGTTGTGGATGGAGATGGCGACGGTCATGAAGATGGCCAGAAGCGGCACGGTGAACCCGAGAATCTGCGGGCCGGTGCCGATGTTGAGGTCCGCGAAGGAGACGCCGACGGCGACGCCCTCGGGGAAACTGTGGACCGTGAGGATGCCGAGGATGAGCACGAGCTTCTTGAAGTCGGCCTCCTCGTACTCCTGTGGGTCCACTTCGGCGTCGGTGATGACGCGGTGGGCGACGACGACCAGCAGGACGCCGACCAGCAGTCCGGGGACGAGGTCCCAGACGGTACCGTTCGCCAGCCCCTCGCCGACGAGCCCGAACAGCGACGCGGACACCATGATGCCCGAGGCGAGTCCCCACAGGGCCACGTTCCAGCGGGTGCTGACCTCCGAGAACAGAAAGAATGGGATGGCACCGAGGCCGGTGGCGAGGGCCGTGACGAACCCGGCGACGAACACGAGGACGAGGTTCTCCAGCAGTCCCATAGAGAGGGGAGGGCTGTCGAGCAGATAAGAATTATCACCGACCCACCACTTTCGGGGAGCCTAAATCTGCCGCCGGTCGTCTCGGGGCCGCGGCAGGTCGAACGACGGGAACGTCGACGGCGACAGTTCGTATCAACTTCGTGGTCATTCGGGACGTTCGGGGTCGACACTCGCGGCGCCGTGACAGTTAGCGCGGGGGCGCGTCACTGACTACGACGACCGTCGACACGTCAGTCGAGACGAGCGACGAACCGACCGCCGGAAGCGCCTACGGACTGCTGCCCGCGTCGCGCTGGCGCGACCACGACGACCCAGAGCGCCGCGAGCAGACGCCGTTCGACGTGTCGGACGACGAGTCGTTCTCCGGCGCGGACCGGGGGATATTAGCGTCGCCGTCGCCTCCACTCTCCGATGACGCGGTACGCCTACGAGACCGAAATCGACGTCAGATACCGGGACCTCGATTCGCTCGGACACGTCAACAACGCCGTCTACGCCACCTACTTCGAGCTGGCTCGCCTCCGATACCTCCGCAACGGCGTCGACGCGCCCGCCGCGCAACCGAACTTCGTCGTCGCTCACCTCGAACTCGACTTCCGCAGACCGATAACCGATATCTCGACGGTGTCGGTCGGTCTCGGCGTCGTCGAGGTCGGCGAGACGAGTTTCCGCATCGCCTACGAGGTGCGGAGCGAGGGCACCGTCTCGGCGCAGGGCGAGACCGTACAGGTGACCGTCGACGAGGACGGGTCGCCCACGGCGATGCCGGACTCGTGGCGGTCGCACCTGGAGACCGAGCGCGACCGGTCCCGCCTCGAGTTCGCCGAGTAGCGACCGGCGCCGGCGGGGAGCGACCCGCCGTGCCCACCCTCGCCACTGTCGAATCGCCCCCGAACGTGTCCTCGACGTCGGCGACTGTCGGCTCGCTGCGTTCCTCGCGGTCGTATCCGAACCGCCGGCGGGACGGAGGTTTCGGCCGTTCCGGTGGAAAAGACGTTCGCGTGACACGACTGAGCTCTCGACGCAGAACGACACAAATTCCGACATACCTGTCTCAGATTCGGGACGAAACCGCAACGTTTCGGGGGAACTCTCACCCCGACGACCCGTATCGAATGAAAGATATATCCATGGGAGTGGCCTCTAGAACCGTAGGAACTGTCAGCACGCATGCGACGCACGCTCAGGTGGTATCTCGGGGTCGGGTTCGTCGGGGGGAGCGGTGCGGCGTTCACCGCACTCAACGTCGCCCACGCGCTGCGGCCTGAACCCGTGGGTGGTATCGTCTTCGGCGTCGTCCCGTCGACCGTCCTGTCGGTGGCTCTGTGCCTGTTCGCCGTTCGCCTCGCCGCCGACGACGTGCGCTCCCGGGAGGTCTGGCGACTCGGCCGGTGGACGGTCCTCGGCGTCGGCGTCGGCGTGGCGGTGTCGTTTCTGTTCGTCACCTACGAGCGACTCCACGGCGGCGTGCTCATCGACGCGGAGCACGTCCTCCTCAGCACCGTCACCGGCGGCGCGTCCATCGGCGCGCTGCTCGGACACTACGACGTGAAGTGGCGCAGGCAGGCCCGCGCACTCGACGCGACGAACCGCATCCTCGACACCGTTCGCAAGGTCGACCAGGAGGTCGTCGCCGCCGATAGCCGCGCCGAGTTGGAGACGCGCGCGTGTCGGGCCCTCGCCGACGCGGAGCCGTACGACTTCGCGTGGATCGGTGGCGTCGACGCCGACGGGAACGAGGTCGTCCCCCGGTCAAGCGCGGGCGCAGAGCGCGGATACCTCGACGACATCTCGATACGCCTCGACGACGAGACGTCTGACGGCCCCACCGGGCGAGCGGTGCGGTCGAGGGAGCCGCAGGTGCTCCAGGACGTCCACGACGGTCCGGGCTACGAACCGTGGCGGACCGACGCGCTCGAACGCGGCTACCAGTCGAGCATGGCGATTCCGCTCGTCCACGGCGAGGACCTGTACGGCGTGTTGAACGTCTACGCCGACAGACCGGACGCGTTCGGCGAGCGCGAGCAGGACGTCCTCGCGGAGCTGGGCGACACCGTCGCGGCCGGCCTCGACGCCAACGCGGTGCGCGAGAGCCAGCGGGAGGTGCTCGACGGGATGAACGACGCGGTGTTCGTCCACTCGCTCGACAGGGACCGGACGCTCGCGGTGAACCGGACCGCAGTCGAGCGGCTGGGCTACACAGCGGAGGAGCTCTGCAGGATGGCCCCCGGAGCGGTGGGCGCGTCCGGGTCGGCGTCGGACTTCGCGGCGGACCTGGAGCGCGTCGCGGCCGAAGGCTCGCTCGTCTTCGAGACTGTCCTCGAGACGGCGTCCGGAGAGCCGATTCCGACCGAGGTGAACGCGACCCGAATCACGTTCCGGGGGGACGCGGCCGTCCTCGCCATCGCCCGCGACATCAGTGAGCGAAAGGAGAAAGAGCGGAAGCTCCGGACGTTCAGAGAGGCGGTCGAACACGCCGGTCACGCCATCTACATCACCGGCGTCGACGGCACGATCGAGTACGCGAACACCGCCTTCGAGGACCAGACCGGTTACGCCGAGTCGGAGGCGCTCGGCAGGACGCCTGCGCTTCTCAACTCCGGCGCCCACGACGACGAGTTCTACGACGACCTGTGGCGGACGATTCTCGACGGGGAGGTCTGGCACAGAGAGGAGATGATAGACGAGCGCAGAGACGGCACCCGCTTCTACGTCGACCAGACCATCGCCCCGATAACCGACGAGGCCGGCGAGATAGAGCACTTCGTCGCGGTCAGCCGGGACGTGACCGAGCTCAGGGAGTACCAGCGGCTCCTGGAGGAGCGAAACGACCAGCTGGAGCTGCTCAACCACGTCGTCAGACACGACATCCGAAACGACATGCAGATGGTGCTCGGGATGGCCCGGACGCTCGAGGCGCACGTCGAACCGGGCGGCGAGGACTACCTCGAACCGCTCTGCGAACACGGCGAGCACGTCGTCGAACTCACCCGGACGGTCAGGGACCTGATGGAGGTCATGCTCTCGGAGAACGAACCGGGCCTCAGACCGGTCTCGCTCGCGCAGGTCCTCGACCGACAGATAGCGGAGGTAGACCGGGGGTACGAACGCGCCGTCGTCGAGGTGGTGGGAGGCCTCCCCGCGGTGCGTATCCCCGCGAACGGGATGCTCGAATCGGTGTTCCGCAACGTCCTCAAGAACGCGGTCCAGCACAACGACACGGAGACGCCGAACGTCGCCGTCACGGCCACCGCGCGCGATGGGACCGTCCGGGTCCGCATCGCGGACGACGGCCCCGGGGTGCCGGACCGACTGAAGGAGACTATCTTCGACGAGAGCGCGACGGGGCTGGAGAGCGGCGGCACCGGCCTCGGCCTCTACCTCGTCGGCACCCTCGTCGAGCAGTACGGCGGCGACGTCTGGGTCGAGGACAACGAGCCGCGGGGCGCGGCGTTCGTCCTCGAGTTCCCGACGGTGGCCGCCGCGGACGACGAACCGCCCGTGGGCGAGGCGAACTGAACCCCTCCGCGCCGTCGTGCTCCTCCCGGTACTCGTCGTCGCGGAGGCGACCGTCTCTCCGGTGCCGTCTGAGTCGTGGCGTGCCGGCGTCGACGCTCACGCTCGGAGGTGAGCCTACTGACTGGCTGCGTTGCTCTCGCTCGGAGGTGAGCCTACTGACCGGCGGCGACGCTCCCGGCCGGAGGCAACGACGCGACGCTCGGTCGACGGGTATCCGAAGGAACTGTGTAGTGCCCGGGGAGGGCTCCGAACCCTCGATCTCCGCATGTCCCAGGTCCGAGGCTCGGCGGTCCTCGTCGGGAGGCGGAGGCTTCCAAGGCGATACCGCACCGAAGCTCGAAAGACCCTATGAGTGCGGCGCTATGTCCAGCTAAGCCACCCGGGCTCAGTACCCAGTTTCGCGATGACACTCTTTAACCTTCTCATCTTCTCCCGGCGTACCCCCCGGATTTATGCCACGTCACCGGAATCACCATCCCATGAGTCAACCCGCCATCGTCCAATCTGCGCTGGGTGACGAGCCGGTCGCGGCTCGGGTGAGCCTCGGTGGGGAGGACGAACTCTTCGTGACGCCGACGCGGACGCTGATTTACAGGGCCGAGGGGCTGCTCTCGGACGAGGCCATCGAGGAGTACCGACACGACACGGAGCGCATCGAGGTCAGCGAGGGCCGCCGGAAGGCGAAGGTGACGCTCGACTACGGACTCGACGGCGAGAAGACGATATCGCTTCCGGCGAAGAAACTCGAGCGGGCGCTGCACCCCATCCTCGCCGGCGTCCTCAACGCCGCCGGCGTCACGGAACCCGGAGAGACGGTCACGGAGACGTTCCGGTTCAGCGAACTGACGCTCGTCGTCACCAGCGAGCGACTCGTCAAGCACATCGGCGAGCCCGTCTGGGACGAGGACTACGTCGAGTTCCCCTACGAGGACGTCACGGACCTGACCTTCGAGGAGGGCAACGTGGCGACCTCCGTCGTCCTGACGCTCGACGGCCGGCAGGAGCGGTTCAAGACCCCGAACGACAGCTCGCGCGCGGTCAGAGAGGCGCTCCAGTCCGCGCTCCTCTCGTACTACGACGTCGAGAGCCTCGCGGAACTCCGGGCCGTCAGGGCGGACGACGAAGACGAGAGCGCGGCGGACGAAGAGGAGGAGGTTTTCGGCGACGGGCCCGAACCCCTCGGTGCCAACCCGATCGACCTCTCCGGCGAGGAGGCGAGCGGCGAGGCGTCAGAGGCGGCAGGCGACACCCCGGGGGGGACCCCCGCGAACGGGCGCGAGCCGGTCGTCGAGACGGACCGCTCGGCGCAGGCGGAGACCGGGTTCGAGGACTCGGGGTTCCAGGCGGCGAGTTCAGTTGCGGACGACGGAGGCGAGATAGCCGCCGAGCTAGCGGCGCTCAGAGAGCAGGTAGAAGAGCAGAACCGGCGCATTCGACGCCAGGAGGAACTCGTCGAGAAACTCATCACCGAACTCAGACAGGGCCGGTAGGGTCCGCTTTCCGAACTCGGACCGGTGGGTTCCCGCCTCGGCACTCGCATCTCCCTCCGCACTGGCTCACTCGCGGCCGGTCACCTTCCGGATGCACGAGGAGCCGAACGGGCCGAGTTCGCCGGAGTCGAACCGGATGAAGTGGCCGGTCGAGAGCCCCGCGCCGCACCGCCGGCACTCGAAGTCGCCCTCGCGCGTCACGACCTGACTCTCGAAGCGCACGAACGTCCCGCCCCGGCGGGTCCGGATGCGCCCGTCCTCGCGCTCTATCAGCCCTCGTTTCTCCGCCTCGTCGAGAATCTCCCGCGTGAGCGACGGGTTCGTAGTAACCGTCTCGATGCGGTCGACGGCCTCCGCGAGCGAGAGTTCGTCGTCCTCGAGGTGCGCGAGCAGGTCGAGCGCGAGTTCGACCCTGTCGTCGGTCACGGGACGACGTTCCGCACGAGCGAGAATAAGCGTTCCGCGAGTCGGCAAGAAGCACAAGACGCTTTGTCCGGCACGGTAGAGGGGTACCATGGACCGCCGGGTTCGGTTCGGGGTCGGGGGCGCGCTGGTGCTGGCGGTCGGCGCCGCCGCGCTCGTCGTCGGCCCGGACCGGGCGGTGTCGCGGCTCGCGTGGCTGGCCGGCGACCCGGTCCGGTTCGGCCTCGCCCTCCTCGCGCTCTCGCTCGTCCGCCCCCTGTTCGCGTGGCCGACGACGCTCATCGCGGTCGCCGCGGGGTACGGGTTCGGTCCGGTCGGCATCCCGTTCGCCCTCGCGCTCATCACGCTCACGAGCGTCCCGCCCTACGCCGTGGCCCGTCGCGCACGGGGCGGCGGTCGCGTCGCGACGACCGGCGAGCGACTCGCCGAGGCGACCGGCGAACTCAGAGCCGTCACCGCGAGTCGGCTCGTCCCCGCGCCGTCCGACGTGGTGTCGGTCGCCGCCGGCGTCGCCGGCATCTCCCCCGGTGCGTTCGTCGTCGGGACCGCGTTCGGCGAGGTTCCGTGGGCCGTCGCCGGGACGCTCGCCGGCAGTTCGATGGAGGCGCTCGGGGCCGGCGGACTCGACGCGGTCTTCGACCCGCGCGTCGTCGGCGGCGCCGCCGCCGTCGCCCTCGCACTGCTCGCGGGGCCGGCCTACCGGCACTTCGGCGAGACGACGACCGGAGAGTGACCGGCGGGGCGGACGGGACCGCCGCGCTCCTCGCCGACTACACCAGCAGCGACTCGCCGGTCATCGCGGCGGGCTTCTCGACGCCGACCAGTTCGAGGAGCGTCGGTGCCACGTCACAGAGCGACCCGCCCTCGCGGACGCGCCGCCCGCCGTCTGTCCCGTCGGGCGCGAGGTAGAGAAACGGGACGGGGTTGAACGTGTGGGCGGTGTGGGGGTCGTCTTCGGTCCCCATGTCGTCTGCGTTGCCGTGGTCGGCGGTGACGAGACAGTGGCCCCCGGCCTCCTCGATACCGGCCACGAGGCGACCGAGTTGCTCGTCGACTGCCTCGACGGCCTCGACGGCGGCCTCGAAGTCGCCCGTGTGACCGACCATGTCGGGGTTGGCGTAGTTGAGCACCAGCACGTCGGGGTCGCGCTCCGCGACGACCGAGAGCGCGGTGTCTGTCACCTCGCGGGCGGACATCTCGGGTCGCTGGTCGTAGGTGGGGACGTCGGGGCTCGGGACGATGCGCCGCCTCTCGCCCTCGAACTCCACCTCGCGGCCCCCGTTGAGGAAGTAGGTCACGTGGGCGTACTTCTCGGACTCGGCGATGCGCAGTTGCGTCAGGCCGGCCGCGGAGAGCACCTCCCCGAGCGTGTCCCCGGGCCGGTTCGGCGGGAACGCGACCGGGAAGTCGAACGTCTCGTCGTACTCGGTCATCGTCACGATGCGCGTCTCGGGCGGCGACGTCTCGAACGGCCACTCGGGGTCGACGTCGCCGAGGAGGCGCACGAGCTGGCGGGCGCGGTCCGCGCGGAAGTTGAAGAAGACGACCGCGTCGCCGTCTGCGAGGGCGGGGCCGCCCGCGACGAGCGTCGGCTCCACGAACTCGTCGGTCTCGCCGCGCTCGTAGGACTGCTCGACGGCCTCGACGGCGGAGGCCGCCTCGTAGTCGGCCTCGCGGCGGACGATGGCGTCGTAGGCGCGCTTCGTCCGCTCCCAGTGCTGGTCGCGGTCCATCGCGTAGTACCGCCCGGAGACGGTGGCCACGTCGCCCGTCCCCGCATCGGCGACGACCGACTCGAGGGCGGCGAGGGAGTCGGCGCCGGATGTCGGCGGCGTGTCGCGCCCGTCGGTGAACGCGTGGGTGACCGCCGGAACGTCCCGGTCCGCCGCGATTCGAATCAGCGCGTGGAGGTGCGACTGGTGGGAGTGGACGCCGCCGTCGCTGACGAGTCCGGCGAGGTGGACGCGGCCACCGTTCGCGTCGGCGTCGTCGAAGGCGGAGGCGACGGCCTCGTTCTCGCCCAGCGACCCGTCTTCGACGGCGTCGTTGATGCGGGTGTAGTCCTGCTCGACCACCCGCCCCGCGCCGATGTTGAGGTGTCCCACCTCGCTGTTACCCATCTGCCCCTCGGGGAGGCCGACCCGCCGGCCGTGGACCGTGAGCGTCCCGCGGGCCCCGGCGTCGGCGAATCGGTCGAAGTTCGGGGTGTCCGCGGCCGCGACGGCGTCGCGTCCGTCGCCGCCGAGGCCCCAGCCGTCGAGGATGACGAGCGCGGCTCTCATGGTCGAACCGAACCGGGCGAGCGGTAACTACCCTTCGCTTCGAGTCGTCGCGGCGGGCGCGTGTCGGGCGCTCGCCGGGACGCTCAGTTCTCCTCGCCGGTGTGCGGGCGACTCGACCCGTCGTCGGGGTCGACCTGCAGGTACTTCGCGAACAGGTCGGCGACGCGGGTGTAGGCGTCGACGACGTGCTCGCGCTGGGTGAACCCGTGGGGTTCGCCGTCGTAGCGCTCGAACTCGTAACGCTTGCCGTGGGCCTCGAGTTCCTCGACGAGCTGCTCGGACTGGCTGATGGGGACCCGGGCGTCCTCCTCGCCGTGGAGGACGAGCAGGGGGTCGTCGATGTCCGCGACGTGGCGGATGGGACTGGCGTCCCGGTAGTTCTCGAGGTCGGTCGAGAGGTCGCCGAGTTCGCGCTTCATCAGCTGCC
>JBDGSQ010000097.1:0-12578 GCA_042217455.1 Haloferacaceae archaeon
CGCCGGCCTGCTCCGTGTGAAGGAGCCGTCATAACCGGACTAGACCACCGACCCTCGCAGGAATCGGTACCCCGCCACGGGACTTAAGGATTGCTTTGTCAGTCCGAGGACTGTTCGCCGGCGGCCCCTTCGCCGGCGCGGTACTTGCTGATGCGCTCGCGGGCCGAGTGAATCGCCTTCTGCGTCTCGCCCTCCGCTCTGTCCTCGAGGGTCTTCAGGTCCTGCTGGACCTTCTCGAGTCGGCTCGGCTCCGGTTCCTTCTCGCGTCCGGTCAGGTCGCGGAACCGATTCTCCAGCGGTTCGAGTTCCTCTCTGACGCCCTCTTTCGCGTGCTCGGTGGCTCGGCTCAGGTAGTATCGCGCGTCCTCGAAATGCTTGTTCATGTTTACAGATAGGACGAGGACCGGGAAAACCCTTGTGCCCGTTTCACCCAGTGGAACGGGAGCGAACGGGAGAGATAGCGCGACTGGCGATTGGTCCCATCAGTGACTGGTCGGGTTCTCTCAGTAGGTCGGACTGTCCTCGCGAACGCCGTCGCGGCGGTTCACGAGTCGGGCGTAGGTGAACAGGAAATCGGACAGACGGTTCAGGTAGGTGACGGCGTGTTCGTTCACCTCCGCCTCCCCCGCGAGGGCGACGGTGCGGCGTTCCGCCCGCCGACAGACCGCCCGGGCGTGGTGCAGCGTCGCGCCCGACGCGCCGCCGCCGGGGAGGATGAACGACTGGAGCGGGTCGAGTTCCTCGTCGGCCTCGTCGATCCACGATTCGAGCCGCTCGACGTGTCGCGCCTCGACGCGCGGGGCGTCCTCGTCGTCCGCGTCGCCGGAGAGCGGACTGGCGAGGTCAGCCTGCACGACGTGCAGGTGGTTCTGGACGGCGGTGAGTCGCTCGTCGACGTCGTCGTACCCGGTCGGGAGCGCGGTCCCGAGGAGCGCGTTCACCTCGTCTACGGTCCCGTAGGCCTCGATTCGGGGGTCCGCCTTCGACACCCGCGACATGTCCCGGAGGTCCGTCTCTCCCTCGTCGCCGCGGCCGGTGTAGATGGTCATGCGCTCGCCACCGTTCGCTCGAGGTACTCGAGGATGTTGTCGCTCTCAGCCATCGTCACGCCGCGCTCGTCGTCGACCAGCACCGGGACGACGCGCTGCCCGCTCACGCGCTTTACCTCGTTGCGGTCGGAGTGGAGCGGTTCGACCCACTCCGTCTCGTACTCGATGCCGTGGTCGTCGAGCGCCTCGTGGACCCGTTCGCAGTACGGACAGCCGTCGAGGGCGTACAGGGTGAGTGCCATAGCTGTGCGTTCGGGCGGGACCGGAAAATACGTTGTCACGGACGAGTTCGGTGCTCGGTCGGGCCGGGCCGTCTCGGCGACGACTCAGTCCAGATTCCGAATCGTCTCGGTGACCGCCCCGACGCCGATGTCGAGGGCGTCCTCGTCGATGTCGAAGTAGGCGGTGTGGTGGCCGGCGACGTTGCTCGCGCCGATGCCGAGGTAGATGCCCTTCCCGCCCTGCTCCTGGACCGTCCGAATGAGGTACGAGGCGTCCTCGCTGCCGCCGAAGTCGAAGTGGTCGACGACCTCGGTGACGCCCTCGACGCTCGCGGCGGCGTCTGCGACGACGTCCACCAGCTCCTCGTCGCCGGTGAACGTCGTCGTCTTCCCGTAGAGGCTGGTCGAGACGTCGACGTCGTGCATGTCGGCCGCCGCGTCGAGGATGCGGTGGGCGCTGTCGAGCATGTACTCGTTCAGGTCCGCGGTCCGTCCGCGCACCTCGACGCGCATCGTCACGTGCTCCGCGATGATGTTCTGGGGGTTCGGCGAGTGGACCTGTCCGACGTTGATGCGGGTCGGGCCGTCCGCGTGACGCGGAATCGCGTAGAGGTTCTGGACGGCCGCCGCGGCCGCCTGCAGGGCGTTCCGGCCCGCGTTCGGCTCACCGCCGGCGTGCGCGGGTTCGCCCTCGAACGTCGCGTCCACCTTCGCGTTGGCCAGCGGTCGCTCGTAGCTCGCGACCACTGTGCCCGTCTCCTTGCCGAGGCCGAGGTGGAGCGCGAGCATGTACTCGACGTCGTCGAGGTGGGCCGTCTCGCTCATCGGCTTGCCCCCGCGGCCGCCCTCCTCTGCGGGCTGGAAGAAGAGCTTCAGCGTCCCGTCGAAGCCGCCGGTCTCGTCGAACTCACGGGCGATGCCGAGTCCCATGGCCGTGTGGCCGTCGTGGCCGCAGGCGTGCATCTCGTTGGGGTGGGCGCTGGCCCAGCCCTCGCGGGCCGGCCGGTGGTCGTCGTCGCTCGCCTCCGTGCGCTCCAGCGCGTCCATGTCGACGCGGACGCCCACGACCGGCCCCGACCCGTCGCCGTAGGTCTTGACCGCGACCGCGCCGGTGATTCCCTCCATGCGGTCGAGGTACGACCCGGGCGCGCCTTCCTCGCGTGCGCGTCGAACCGCGGCTTCGACCTCGTCTTCCGGGGGGACGCCGAGCCGTTCGTCTTCGTTCACCGCCTCGGGGCCGAGATACACCTCGAAGTCGCGCTCCTCGAGTTCTTCTGCGACGAGTGCGGTCGTCCGGAACTCCTTCCAGCCCGCTTCCGCGTGCTCGTGCAGGTCGCGTCGAATCTCCCTGAGTGACTTCGTGCTCGTCTGTGCCATGGGTGGACGGACCGAGTCTGCGGGGAAAACCGCTTGGTTTCCGGAACGTGAGACGCCGTCGCTCGACGGCGTCGGGCACACCTCGACCGGCGACTCCCTCTCACGAACGCTACCGGCGGCACCGCCGTGACGCCGGACGGCGGATTCGATATAGCGATATGTAGTGTACCCGGTCCGATATCGCCCCCGACGCCCGTCTCGAATCAACATCTTCAACACCTGTGCCCGCGGAGTTCGAGGTATGAGCCTCGAAATCGAACACGAGTGCCCGGAGTGCGGCGCCGAACGGGAGTTCTACCGCTCTGCGAGTACGAACCTCCACCTCGGCGAGAAGACGAAGTGGCGGTGCACCGAGTGCGGGTTCGGCCTCGTCATCATCGACGGCATCGACAGTACCTCGACCGCGTGAGGGCACTCCGGCGCGTCGTCGCGGAGTCCGATGACGGCACAGCGCCCCCACGCCCGCGACGACGTCCGTGACGTCCTTCTCTGTCGCCTGCGACCCTGTTCTCGACGCTCGCGACCCGCTTTCTCTCCACCCCTCGCTTTCGACGCCCGAACCAGTTCGCCTTTACGCGGGAGTCGGTAACGACAGAGCATGAGGCGACGCGACTACCTCCGCGCTGTCGGCGCGACCGCGGCGGTCGCCGGCGGCACCGCGGGGTGTCTCGGCGGCGGCAACCCGAACACGACGCTCCCGGAACCGGAGCGCCAGTTCGACAGCGAGGACGTTCCCTACCCGGCGTGGGGACAGCAGATACCCGACGTCACGCTCCCCGAACCGCTCGCCGGCGGCGAGATAGCGGTCCGCGACGTCGAGACGCCGTCGCTGCTGACGTTCTTCTACAGCCACTGCAACACGGTGTGTCCGGTCCTCATCTCGACGATGCGCGAGGTGCAGACCCACGCGCTCAACAGCGGATACGGCGACGAGGTCGCCTTCCTCCCCGTCAGTTTCGACCCCGAACGCGACGACGCGGACCGACTCCGCGAGTACGGCGACGAGATGCACGTGAACCTCGACGCCGGCGACTGGCACTTCCTGCGACCGGCCTCGAAGGACCGCGCGAAGGAGGTCGTCGCCGACGAGTTCGGCGTCTACTTCGAGCGGACCCACCCCGGGGACATGAACATGTACATGTTCACCCACACCGCGCTCACGCTGTTGGTGAACGCGGACGGGTACGTCGAGCGCGCCTACCGCACGAAATCGCCGGACGAGCAGACGATTATCGCCGACCTGAAGACGGTCCGATGAAGCGGCGGACGCTGCTCACCGCGCTCGCGGGCGGGGGGTTGACGGCCGGTGGGGCGTGGGTCGCGACCAACGGGCTCGGCGGCGGCGGCCTCCCGGTGACCGTGGAGACGCTCGACGCCCCCGGGTCGGAGACCGGGACCGTCCGCGTCCCCGTCCGGGGAGCGGTTACCGTGGTCGACCTGTTCGCCACGTGGTGTGGTCCCTGCGAGAAGCAGATGGAGGTACTGAGCGCCATCCACGGCGACTACGGCGAGGGCGTGCGGTTCGTCTCGGTGACGAACGAGCGCTTCGGGGAGACGCTCACCCGGGAGTACGTCAGGTCGTGGTGGGCAGACCACGACGGCGCGTGGACGCTCGGGCACGACCCCGACGACGACGTGATGTCCGCGCTCGGAGCGAGCGGCCTGCCATTCCTCGCGGTCACCGCCCGCGACGGTACCGTCTCGTGGCGACACGCCGGAGTCGCCACCGAATCCGACCTCCGGGGCGCGATCGACGCCTCCCTCGACGGATGATAGACCCGGCCTTCCTCGGAACCCTCGCGTTCGCCGTGAGCGCCGGAGTGGCGACCTTCTTCGCACCCTGTGCGTTCCCCCTGCTCCCGGGGTACGTGGGGTTCTACGTCCGGAACCGCGAGGGCGGCGTCCTGGCACCGGCCGTCGCCGCCGCCGCCGGCGCCCTCGTCGCACTCGCCGTGGTCGGGAGCGTCGGATTCGCCGTCGGTCGCGCCGTCGTCTCGCACCTCGCGCTCTTCGAACCGGTTGCGGGCGTTGCACTTGTCGTCCTCGGCGCGGCGATGTACACGGGCAGGAGCCCGCAGGTCCACCTCGCGCTCCCGGAACGCCCCGGTTCGGTCCTCGGGATGGCCGCCTTCGGAGCCGTCTACGCGCTCGCGGCCGCCGGGTGCGTCGTTCCCGTCCTCGTCGGCCTGCTCACCCAGCTGCTCACCCTCCCCCCATCGCAGGGGGCGGTCGCCTTCGGCACCTACGCTGGCAGCGTCGCCCTCCCGCTGGTCGGCGTCACGCTCCTCGCAGACGCCGGCCTCGACGCGTGGACCGACCTCGGAAAGCACGTCGGCCGGCTCCACCGGGCCGCCGCCGCGGTGATGGTGCTCGCGGGACTGGGCCAGCTCTACCTCTCGCTGGTCGTCATCGACGTGTTCGGTCTGTTCTGAGCGCATCGCTGACGCGTTTTCCGGGTTCTCGACCCGCCTCACCCCCGTTCTCACCGACGTATTGACGCTCTGAGAGGAACTCGTAAATCTCATTTAGCTATAGCAAATGTCTCGAATCGGTTCGAGGAGGCTGCGAGGGGGAGTACGACCGGGAGCGAGGCGGAATCGGGACGGTTGCCCGGCGAGTTCGGACGAGCGGCGGGAGACAGAGCGGCGGTTGCGGGCGTCGACCGGTGCGACGCCGATTACAGACACGAGGCTGCGGATAGACGGATGCGAACCGAAGGCGTCACTCTCGAAGGGCGGCGCGCGATACTACCGGAGCGGCCGGCGCGTCGCTGGCCGGCCTCTTGAACACAGAGGTGGTACAGTCGACGACGCACGCCGACCGGTTCGACTGCGGCGGGAACGGCGCGTCCCCGTGATATCCGAACTCGCCGAGTATGCCGGCCGAGTCGGACCGCGGCCTGTTACTCGGCCGAGTCGGACCGCGGCCTGTTACTCGTCCGTCTCGACGTCGAGCGCCTGCCACGCGAGGCGCGGGTCGCGAGCGGCGCTCGCCTGGTCGATGCGCTTTGCCGTGGTCCGGTTCGGTGCCGTCGCCAGCGTCTCCTCGTCGTCGCTCGCAGCCGCGTTGAAGGCGTGCGCGAGGTCGTCGAGCGACGCCATGTTCTCTATCTCGGTGGGTTCGGTGAGCATCGCCTCCGAGACGAGTGCGGGCCACTTCGTCGTCGGGGGGTGGACGCCGTAGTCGAGCATGCGCTTTGCCACGTCTGCGGCGTCGCGGTCACCGGCGGTTGCGGCGAACTCGTGGTGGAACGGTTCGTACGGGACCTCGAAGTCGAGCTGCGAGGCGAGGTAGTTGGCGTTCAACACGGCCTTCGCGCTGGTGTCGGCGAGCCCCTCGTCGCCGAGGCGAGCGATGTAGGCGTACGCCTTGACCAGCACCAGCCAGTTGCCCATGAACCCGTGGACCTTGCCGATGGTGCGCTCGGGTTCGTACAGTTCGTACTCCCCGTCGCGCTCGCGGACCATCGGACTCGGGAGGAACTCCGCGAGGTCCGAGACGACGCCCACCGGCCCGGCACCGGGACCGCCGCCGCCGTGGGGTGTGGCGAACGTCTTGTGGACGTTGTAGTGCATGATGTCGAAGCCCATGTCGCCCGGGCGGACGCGCCCGAGGAGCGCGTTGAAGTTCGCGCCGTCGTAGTAGAGCAGCCCCCCGGCGTCGTGGACGATCTCGGCGATCTCGACGATGTCGCGCTCGAACAGGCCGAGCGTGTTGGGGTTCGTCAGCATCAGCGCCGCGGTGTCGTCGCTCACGGCCGCTTCCAGCGCTTCGAGGTCGACGCGCCCGTCGTCGTCGGAGGGGAGTTCGACCACGTCGTAGCCGGCCATCGCCGCGCTGGCGAAGTTGGTGCCGTGGGCCGACGCCGGGACGATGACCTCGGAGCGGTCGTCGTCGCGCGCCTCGTGGTAGGCCCGGGCGACGAGAATGCCAGTGTACTCGCCCGCGGCACCCGCCGGGGGCTGCAGGGTCACCTCGTCCATGCCGCCGATGCGGGCGAGGTAGTCCTGCAGGGTGTACATCAGTTCGAGGTTCCCCTGCACCGTCTCGGCCGGGCGGTCCGGGTGGACGAGCGAGTTCGGGTCCGCGGCGGCGTCCTCGGTGAACTTCGGGTTGTACTTCATCGTACAGGACCCGAGCGGGTAGGGGCCGGACTCGACGCCCCAGTTCATCTGCGAGAGCCGAGTGTAGTGGCGCGCAAGCTCCGGTTCTGACAGCTCCGGCAGCTCGAGCGAGTCCCGCGTCAGGTGGTCCGGGAGCGGCGAGTCGTCGCCGACGTCGACCCGGGTGCGGTCCTTCTCTGCGAGGAGCGGTTCGTGTTTGTCCGTGCGCGAGTAGCGGGCCTGGTCGTAGTTCATGCTACCACCTCGAACGCCTCGACGAGGGCGTCTGCGTGGGCGGCGTTCACGTCGGTGATGCAGACCTGCAGGAGGTGGTCGTCGACGGCGTGGACCGCGAATCCCTCGCTCGCGAGGTCGTCTGCGACCGCCGCCGCGGGCTGGTCGGTCCTGACGGCGAACTCCCGGACGTGGTGTCGGTCGTGGACCGGCGCCTGCACGCCGTCGATGGCGTCGAGACGCTCGGCGAGGTCACGGGCCTCCCTGACCGAGTCCTCCGCGAGTTCGAGCAGTCCGGAGGGACCGAGCATCGCCGCGTGCATCGCGGTCCGGAGCGCGACCCACGCCTGATTCGTACAGATGTTGCTCGTCGCTCGCTCCTTGCGGATGTGCTGTTCGCGGGTCTGGAGCGTGAGCGTGTACGCCCGCTTCTCGACTGCGTCCTCGCTCACGCCGACCAGTCGACCGGGAACCTGTCGCAGGAACTCCTCGCGGGTCGCGAACAGGCCGAGGCCCATCCCGAAACTCGTCGGGAGTCCGAGCGGGTCGGCCGCGCCGACGACGACGTCGGCACCGGCGGCGGCCGGTTCGCGCAGGAGCGCGAGCGAGACGACGTCGGACCCGACGCAGAACAGGGCGTCCACGTCGTGAGCCACGTCGCCCACGTCGTCGAGTCGCTCCTCTACCGTCCCCCGGACCGTCGGGTTCTCGGCGTACACCATCGCGACGTCGTCGTCGACCTGTTCCGAAAGCGCCTCGACGTCGGCGTTTCCGTCGTCCATGGGGTAGGACTCGACGACCATCCCCGGGCCGCTGACGTAGTTCTCGAGCGTCCCGCGTCTGTCCTCGTGTAAGAGTTCGGGGACGAGAACGCGGTTCCCCGTCGCCTGCCGGACGCGCCCGGCGAGCAGGGCCGCCTCGCCGAGGGCGGTCGCGGCGTCGTACATGGAGCTGTTGGCGACGGGCAGGCCCGTCAGTTCGACCAGCATCGACTGGTACTCGAACAGTCCCTGCAGGAACCCCTGCGTTATCTCGGGCTGGTACTGCGTGTACGACGTGAGGAACTCCGACCGCAGCGACAGGTTGTCGACGAGCGAGGGGACGTAGTGGGCGTAGTGACCGCGCCCGAGGAACTCCGTGAGGTCCTCGTTTCGGTCGAACATCGCCGTGAGCTCCCGCATCGCCCGCTGTTCCGTGCGAGCCTCGATACCGAACTCGTCGTCGAAGCGGACCGCTCCGGGAACGTCGAAGAGGCTCTCTTCGGACTCCGCGCCGATGGCTTCCAGCATCCGTGCCGTCTCGCCCTCCGTGTGAGGAGCGTACGGGCTTCCGTTTCCGGTCGTCATTCGATCTGGGCTTCGTACTCCTCTGCGGAGAGGAGGTCGTCGAGTTCGCTCTCGTCCGACGGCTCGATTTCGAGCATCCACCCGTCGCCGTACGGGTCCTCGTTGACAAGTTCGGGCCGGTCGAACAGCTCCTCGTTGACCGCCACGACGGTCCCCGAGACGGGCGCGTAGAGGTCAGAGACCGCCTTGATGCTCTCTACGACGCCGAACTCCTCGCCGCTCGTGATGCCGTCGCCCTCGTCGGGGAGTTCGACGAACACCACGTCGCCGAGTTCGTCCTGGGCGAAATCCGAGATGCCGATGCGGGCAGTCTCGCCGCCGGTGGTCGCCCATTCGTGTGATTCCAGGTATCGCCGGTCGTCGGGTACTTCGAACATTTACTTGTCCTCCAGGAAGGGTGGGGTAACAACGTTTGCGCGTTTCGTCTGTCCGCGGACGACCACGCCGACGCCCGTTCCGGGGTCGGTGTAGTCCACGGGCAGGTAACCCAGCGCGATGGGTTCTTCGAGCGTCGGACTCATGGTCCCGCTCGTGACTGTGCCGATGACGTGGCCCTCGTCGTTCACGACGTCGTAACCGTGACGCGGGACGCCCCGGTCCAGGAGCTTCAGGCCGACGAACTTCTCGTCGACGCCCTCCGCCTGAACCCGTTCGAGGGCGTCGCGGCCGACGAACTCGGTGTCGAGTTTGACGGTGAAGCCGACGCCCGCCTCGTAGGGGTTCCGCGGTTCGGACTCGGGGTCGAAATCCTGTCCGGAGAGCAGGAACCCCATCTCGATGCGGAGCGTGTCGCGCGCGCCGAGGCCGCACGGCTGGCAGTCGAACCGGCTCCAGACCTCCTCGGCGCGGTCCCACGGACAGAGAATTTCGTAGCCGTCCTCGCCGGTGTAGCCCGTCCGGGAGACGAACGACTGCACGCCGTCTATCTCCGTGACCATCGCGGAGAACTTCGGCAGGTCGACGACGTCGCCGGCTGCGGCGTCTGCGACCAGTCCGGGGGCGTCCGGCCCCTGCACGGCGAACAGCGCGTACTCCTCTGTGGCGTTGCTGACGGTCGCGTCGAGGTCCCACTCGTCGCGGTGGTCCGTCCACCGCTGGTGCATCTCCGCGTCGTGGCCTGCGTTCGGGATGAACATGTAGTCGGCCTCGTACGCGTCCGGCATCCGGTAGACGACGGTGTCGTCGAGGACGACGCCCGCCTCGTCCGTAATCATCGCGTACTGTGAGTCGCCGGGGTCGAGCGCCGACACGTCGTTCGTCGTGAGCCGCTGCATGAGCGCCGTCGAATCGGGACCGGACACCTCTATCTCGCCCATGTGCGAGACGTCGAAGATGCCGGCCCCCCCGCGGACGGCGGTGTGTTCCTGCCTGATGGAGTCGAACTCCACCGGCATGTCCCATCCGCCGAACTCGGTGAACTTCGCGCCGCGTTCGGCGTGGACCTCGCGCAGCGGCGGTTTCCGAAGGGCCATGTGGAAACCTTTGCGTCCTATAAGTAATGTTTTGGTATGTCGGCGAACGACCGAATCAGTCCGACTCGCGAACGGGGTCGCGCCCTCGATCGGCCGGCAGAGCGGGTCGCGGGGGGTCTCGGGACCGAACGCTCCCTGAATCGCCGGCGGGGAAACTCCTATAGTATATGCTCGCATAAAAATTGATAGATGTCTGATGATCGGCCCGTGGAGGACGTCCTCGACACCATCGGCGATCGGCTGGCGCGCACGATACTCGCCGAGGTGAGCGAACGACCCCAGTCGGCGAAGGAACTGGCGGCGGAACTGGACCTGTCGCTGCCGACGGTCTACCGCCGCCTCGAGATGCTAGAGGAACACGACCTCGTGTCCGGCCAGACGCTCGTCGCCGAGGACGGGAACCACTACCGGGAGTTCGAGTGCAACTTCGACAGCACGGTCATCTCGCTCGACGACGACGAGTACGACGTCCGCATCTTCCGGCGGGAGAACCTCCCCGACCGGTTCGGCTCGCTCTGGGACGAACTCGGCCGGGAGTGAAGCGACCGCGTCGGCGCGTCCGAGCGCGACCGCTCCGCCCCGGCCCGGCGTCCCCGACAGTCCCGGAGCCAACCCGGGGCGTCTGACGCCCGTCTGTCGCCCGTCCGTCGATGTCGGAAGATACATATCGCACTCGTCACGTTCTCTGTCACGCAGACAAGATGTCCCCACTGCAGGAGATCGCACGAGCAATTTTGCTGTTGCTCCGGATGACCGTCTTCGGACTGGCGCTGGGGCTGACGGTCATCAGCTTTCAGGCGTACAACCAGCGGCGCACGGACCGCCTCGAGGCGGCGTTCATCGGGTTCGCGTTCATCAGCATGGGCGTGGCGCTGACGAGCATCAGTTCGCAGGTGTCGACGTGGCGGGTCGGCTTCGAGATCGCAGAGACGGTCCCGTTCATCGTCGGGTTCGGAATGCTCTACGCCTCGCTGTACCGCTGAGCGGAGTCGGCAGCCGCCCCCGCCCCTGCGCGCGGAATCAGCACGCATTTACTCGCCGGACGGCTACGACCCGCATGGACATTCTGGGACGGCTGTGCCGGCGCGGCGGCGACCGGGTCGCCCTGTTCGTCGACGGGCCGAACGTCCTCAGAGACGAGTTCGACGTCGACCTCGACGACGTCCGCGAGGCCGCGGAGTCGGCCGGTCGACTCGTGGCGACGCGCCTCTACCTCGACGAGCACGCCACGCCCGGCCTGATTCAGGCGGCCGAGGCGCACGGCTACGAGGTGCACGTCACCAGCGGCGACGTCGACGTGAAACTCGCAGTCGACGCCACGGTCTTCGGGGTCGAGCGGCGCGCGGACGTCATCGCCATCGCCTCGCGCGACACGGACTTCAAGCCGGCCGTCGAGCGCGCGAACGAGAACGGACTGCGGACGCTCGTCATCGCTCCCGGGAGCTACGGTCGCTCCGACGCGCTCCCGAACGCAGCGACCGAGAGCACGACGCTCGGGGACTGAGCGGCCGCCCGAGTCGGTCGACGAACGGGACGCCCCGGAGCGGGTGGGACTGTGCGGCGTCGTCGCACGCCGCCGCGGGTTTGAAAGCGCTTTTATGGTGTGGTGCGCTACGCAGAGATACACCCTGTTCGGGGTTGATGATGCTCTCCCCCATGAGGGACCGACCGTTGGAGGGGGGCGCGAGCCCGCGAACAGGAGAGGTGAACAACCATGCCAGTTTACGTAGACTACGACGTCCCAGCCGACCTCCAGGAGAGCGCCCTCGAGGCGCTCGAGGTCGCCCGAGACACAGGCACCGTCAAGAAAGGAACCAACGAGACGACCAAGGCCGTCGAGCGCGGCAACGCGAAACTCGTCCTCGTCGCCGAAGACGTAGAGCCCGAGGAGATCGTGATGCACCTCCCCGAGCTCGCAGAGGAGAAGGGTATCGCGTACGTCTTCGTCGCCACCCAGGACGAACTCGGCGAAGCGGCCGGCCTCGAAGTCGGAAGCGCCGCCGCGGCCATCGTCGACGCCGGCGAGGCCGAGGACGATGTCGAGGACATCGCCGGAAAGGTCGAGGACCTGCAGTAACTGACCCATGAGCGCCGAAGAGAGCGCCAGCGACTCGACGCCCGCCGAGGTGATCGAGATCGTCGGCAAGACCGGGATGCACGGCGAGGCCATGCAGGTCAAATGCCGCATCCAGGAAGGCTCGAATCAGGGCCGAATCATCACGCGGAACGTGCTGGGCCCCGTCCGCGAGGGGGACATCCTCCAGCTTCGCGAGACCCAGCGCGACGCCGACTCCATCGGAGGTCAGTAACCAATGCCACAGCAGCGAACCTGTGACTACTGCGGAGCGGACATCGAACCCGGCACCGGGACGATGTTCGTCCACACGGACGGCACCATCGTCCACTTCTGCTCCTCGAAGTGCGAGAAGAACGCCGACCTCGGTCGCGAGGCCCGCGACCTCGAGTGGACCGCGGAAGGACAACAGCACGAAGGCGACAACGCCTAGCCTGCTGACGCCACACTTCCGTCGACCGTCGGGACCGCCGCCGAACGGCGGTTTCGTCCACGTTCAGACGACTCGTAACCGCCGGTCTCTCCAGCGTGCAGCCGTTTCAGACCTCGGAGCCGCCGGTCTCTCCAGCGTGCAGCCGTTTCAGATCTCGGAGCCGCCGGTCTCTCCAGCGTGCAGCCGTTTCAGACCCGTAGCCGCCGGCTCGGCTGCGTGCAGACCTCCCCCACCGGCGATTACGGGTGGTCGTGGGGGTCGGTCGGGTC
>JBDGSQ010000054.1:0-4737 GCA_042217455.1 Haloferacaceae archaeon
GCGGCGAGGGCCGGCGGGCGGCGAGGGCGCTCGCGGCGAATCAGAGAACGGGAGAAAGAGAGAACGGGAGAAAGACGGGCGCGGCGAATTGGGCCCGGTCGGGAGCTGTTTTCCACGACCCCTACGGCCAGTTCGGTTCGCACCGAGTTCTCGAACGCCCCTCGCGCGGCGTCCGGTACTTGGCCTTCACGATCGTCCGCCCAAACGGACGATTTCCGGGTCGGTGTGGTTCTCCTTCGGAACGTTGACCTCGTCGCCCTGTTACAGGCCCTTCGGTTGTTGTCCCGATCCCAAACCGTCCTCCGTGTCTGGACAGTTGCCCGGTCCAGTGTCGGATTTCGACTCGGGGCGACCGGTGAGCCCTCGCGGCTCCCGTCGGCACTTTCAGGTACGCACCGTCCCGTATTAGCCGTAGCGATGCTTCCTGTCCGGCGGGAACGACCGCCTCGGACGACACCCGACAGCGACGCCGACTCGCCACCTGACGACGACGTCGACTCCCCACCCGACAGCGACGCGGTAGCCTCACCCGTCGTCGAACGGCCACTCGCCCGCGACGCGCATCGAGACGTCCTGTCGCTCTGCGACCAGTTCGTCCCGGATGTCGGCCGGGTCGCGGCCCGGTAGTTCCCGGTCGGCCGCTGCGAGTCGCCGGACGTAGTCGGCGACGAGTACCCCGTGGGACCGGATGGCCCGCGAGTCGGTCTTGTCGAGCGTGTCCGCTTGGGTGTGGCCGTATCCCCGGCCCGAACCGGTCACCGAGCGGACCTGCACGCCCGGGACGCCGCGCCACACGAACGGCCAGTGGTCGCTGTGGGTCGAGACCTCCGGCACCGCCGAGAGCGGGCGGTCGAGGGCGGCCGACGTCTCGGAGACGGCGTCGCCGAGCGCGTCGAAGCCGTTGGTTACGACCGTCGCGTCCCGCGCGCGCCCCGCGCCGTCGCAGTTGACGACGGCCTTCACCGACGCGAGGTTGGCCGCCTCGGCGTACGCCTGCGAGCCCTTGAGGCCGAGTTCCTCCGCGCCGAAGCCGACGAACCGGACGGCCGTTTCGAGGTCGTCTTCGATATCGGCGAGCGCGGCGGCGACTTCGACCACCGTCGCCACCCCGGACGCGTTGTCGAGGGCGCCCTGACTGATGTCGTGCCCGTCGACGTGCGCGCAGACGAGTATCTCCTCGTCGGTGTCGGGGCCGACGACGCCCGTCACGTTCTGGGAGGTGCCGTCGGCGACGTCGACGTCGACCGACACCCGCGCCGTCGCGTCGTCGCCGTCGGCGTACCGGCGCAACTCCTCGCCGACCTCCTTCGAGACGCCCACCGCGGGGAGCGGTCCCACGACGTCGGTGCCGCCGCCGACCGACCCGGTCGGCGGGAGACAGCCCTCGACGTGGTTCTGGAAGACGAACGCCGCGGCGCCGCCCTCGACGGCCCGGAAGTACTTCTCGCGGCGGTGGAGCCACCGGTCGTGGTACTCCGGGACGTCCGACCGCGCGACCACGACCGTCCCGTCGAGGTCCGCCCGCTCGAAGTCCTCCGGGAGCCCGTACCCGAGGTGGACGACTTCGCCCTCGACTGTCGCCGCCGGACTGCCCGGCAGGGCGATGCAGTCGAGCGACTCCTCACGATCGCCCGCGAGACGCACGCTCGACGACCCGCGCTCCCACTTCGGCAGATCGAACGACGAGAGCGTCACGTCACGCAGGCCGAGCGCCTCGAACTCCTCGCGGACGCGCTCGTGTCCGCGTCGCTCACCCTCGCTCGCGCCGAGTCTCGCGCCGATTCGAGTCAGGTCGACCAGCACGTCGCGCCCGCGCGTCGAGACGAACCGGTCGCCGATCCACGTCGTGTCGTCCATACCCCCAACGTACGGCGGCGGCGAAATGAATGCTCGGGGCGGCCGCCGGTGCGGAGCCGCCGGACGGGCGAGACTGCGGAGTCGCCGTCGAGTGGGCCGCCGTCACTCGCCGTCGAGTGGGCCGCCGTCACTCGCCGTCGAGCGGGCCGTGCTCGGGGTACGACTGCGCGCCGCCGGTCGTGTTCCGCGCCACGAGCGTCACCGTGGCGCTCGGTCGGCCCTCGTAGAGCGACGACGTCTCCTCGTAGTGGAGGACCGTCAGGTCGAGGCAGGCCCGGAGCAGTTCGTTCGAGGCGAACCGGTAGCGGTCGGTGCTGGGGCCGCGCGCCACCTCCTCGGTGGTGCGCAGGTGGTGCTGGTAGAAGAGGACGCCGCCGGGCGCGAGGGCGGCTTTCACGTCCGCCAGGCGGTCGAGCGTGCGGAAGAAGCTGATGGTGACGACGTCGTACGCCGCCTCGGTGTACTCGTACTCGGTCGCGTCCGCCCGCTCGAAGGACACCCGGTCCGCGACGCCGCGCTCGCGGGCCTCCTCGCCGGCTATCTTCAACCCCGCCTCGGACTGGTCGATCGCGTCCACCCGGTACCCGTGCGATGCCAGGAAGATGGCGTTCCGTCCGGTTCCGGTGGCGACGTCCAGCGCCCGGCCGTCCGGGAACGAGTCGACGTACGCCCGCAGCACCGGGTCGGGGTCGGGCGCCCGCGGGTAGTCGCCGTTCCGGAACCGCTCGTCCCACGAAACCATGCCGGCCGTTGCCGGCGCGGCGGCTTGAAACTGCCCCCGCGTCAACAGTTAACTGGGCGCCCGCCGTCTAGTTGACTATGCTACAGTTAGAGGGGTACGTCCACCGGTCCGGTCTGCACTGCGGTTCGGCGGCCCTGCGGAACCTCGCGGCGTCCTACGACTGGACGTTCGACGAGGCGGCTGCCTTCGGGTTCGGGTCGGGCCTCGGCGCGCGGTACGACGCTCGCCCCGACGGGTCGTGGAAGGTGTTCCGCGGGGGCGCACCGTGGCTGGAGCGCGCCTTCTTCGAGCACTTCGAGGTCCCGCACAGCGTCCGCGAGGGCGACGGCTGGGAGTCTGCGTGGGATGACGTGACGGGACACGTCGACCGGGGCGACCCGGTCCTCCTGTCGCTCGACCCTGCGGACCTCGCGTATCTCGAAGAGGACCACGTGCCGCCGCACACGGTCCTCGCCGTCGGGTACGACGACGACGCGGTGCTGCTCTCGGACGGGGTCCGCGAGGAGCCCACGCGACTCCCGCTCGACGACCTCCGGCGGGCGTGGGACGTCGACCGCTTCGTCACGATGCGACACCGCTACCTCGTGGTGACCCGGCCGCGCCTCGTCGCCGACAGACGGACCGCCGCGACGCGGGCCGTGCGCGAGACGGCCCGGTTCATGGTCGAACCGCTGAACGCGTCGCGGGCGACCGGCGCGCCCGGCGAGGAGGGGATTCCGGCGCTCCGGGCGTTCGCGGAGGACCTCTCACGCTGGAGTGACCGCGACGACCCGACCGGACCGGTGCGCGACGCCGTCCGGAGCATCGAGGGCCACGGCGAGGGGGCGGCCCTCCGCTCGCTCTACGGGGAGGCGATAGCGGAACTGGCGTCGTGGGCGCACGCCGGCGGCGACAAGGGCGAACGAGTGCGAGACGTCGCAGAACAGTGGCGTCGGGTCCGCTCGACGCTCACCGAGTCGCTCCGGACCGACGACGACGCCGTCCGCACCGCGAAACTCGAAGCGGCCAGCAATCTCCTCACGGACGTCGCAGACAGAGAGGAAGCCATCTTCGAGGAGATCGTAGAGCGCGTCTGAGCCGCGAGGGTCGCGGAGAGAGCGAATCCTGCGAGCGTCGCTGCCGGGTGTTCCGGTACGTCGGCGACCTCTCCCGGCACGACCTGTACTCCGGACCGACTGACGGTACCCTGTTCCGGGGCCGGCCCGAGATGCGACTCCGGGTCGGTCCCGAGATGCTACTCCGGGACGGTCCCGAGAATCTCCACCGGGTCGCCGACCGAGAGCGTCTTCCCCCACTCCGACTCGGGCACGCGGGTGTTCACCATCAGCCGGTAGTCGTGGTCGAACCGGTCGCTGGCGAGCCACGGAGGACGCGTCTCCCGGCGCTTCTCGATGAACGTCTCGCGGAACCCCTCGGTCTCCGCGCCGGTGTCGGGGTCGCGACTCGGGACGACGCACCGCGCGCAGGGCGAGACGCCCTCGAAGCGGACGCCGCCGACGGTGAACCGGACGACGTCGCCGCGGTCCGCGTACAGCCTGTCCTCCCAGAACGCCGGGACGCCGCCGACGACGAGGTTGGGCCGGAGGCGCCTGCGCATCTCGCCGGCGTCGACGCCGGAGAACCACGACGCCGTCTCCCTGAGCGTCGCGGCGCTCACCACCGTCGGCCCCGAACTGTCCCGGTCGTCGGGGTAGCCGCCGGCGGCCTCCCGACGGACGCTCACCGGCGTCCCGAAGTAGTCGCTCAGCCACTCGTTCAGCGCCGTGCGGTCGCCGAGGTCGAACGTGTGCGTCTCGTCCTCGCCGTGGACGCGGAGCGAGAGCGTCCCGCGTTCGCGGTCGACCGACGAGCGCAGACGGTGGACCGCCCGCGTGCGCTTCCCGTTGACGTAGTCGCCGTCGCCGGAGACGGAGGCCGCGGCCGGGTCGTGGGCCGCGTCGGCGGGGGCGTCGACGACGGCGAACTCACGGTCGCCGGCGAGCGCCCCGCGGTCCGCGAGGCGTGCTTCGTCGACCTCCTCGGGGTCGAGCGACTTGACCGGGTACCGGACGAGGCGTTCGAGTGTCGCAGTCACGCCTCCCGATGGGTCCCGCCGGGTGAAGACTCTATCCCGCGTGGGACGGTTGGGACCGTCACGA
>JBDGSQ010000054.1:4837-8152 GCA_042217455.1 Haloferacaceae archaeon
GGGACCGTCACGAAGGGACCGACCGGGTCAGGGGCGTGAGACCGTCACGAGAGGACCGACCGGGCCAGCGCCACGACGTCGTCGCGCGGCCCGTCAGCGACGACGGCGCGAATCGTCTCGTCAGTCCGCCACGCGACGACCGTCCGCCCGCGGACGTCTCCCACCGTCGCGGTGTGCCCGTTCAGGTCGACCGTCGTCACGTTCGACCGCTCGAACGGGAGCTCGTCGGCCGTGGTCGTGAGAAGCAGGACGGGAGACGGCGCCGTCGAATCCGCCCGGTACCGCTGGACGACGGTCGTCTCGCCGCGGGCCGAGGTCGCGAGCGCCGCCTCGAAGGCGTAGCCGTCGGCGGCGAGCGTCGGCAGCGAGAGGTTCACGCTCGACCGGGCGGCGGCGAGCGAGTCGTACCGCTCGCGGCTGACGCCCGGGAGCCGGGAGGCGCTGTCGGTCGGCGGGTCGAAGGTACTCTCGTGGATGCTCACGTTGAACCGGACCGCCTCGAACGTGAGGTCCGTCTCGTTCGTACCGACCGAGAGACGCTCTCTCCGAACCGTCCAGTCGCCGGTGTCGACCCAGAGCGTCGCCGTCCCGGGGCGGCTCTCGTTTTCCGGTTCGACCCTGACGACGGCCAGTTCGGTGCCGTTCTCGGTCACGGTCCGAAGGCGCGTCGCGGTGACGTTCGCCTCCCGCCACCCGGTCCGATTCTCGAGCGCCCCGAAGCGCTCTGCGGCGTCGTGGGTCGCCACCGACCGCGACCCGTCCCAGACGCGCAGGTGGCCGGTCGTCGGGTCGTACAGCCACGCCGCCGTCCCGTTCACGCCCGCGACGACGGTGTGGCCGTCCCGGTGGACGACGAGTCGCGTCCGGTTCTCGTCGGCGTAGGCGAACTCGACCGTCGCCGATGCCGCCCGTGACCCGTCGGTCGCGTTCACCGTCGCCGTCCCCGTCACCGTCTCGGCCCGCTCGTAGGTCCGGTGCACGTTCTCGAGGACCTCGTCTCCGGTCGCCGGCGACTGGGTCTGCGCGACCGCGCCGGCGACGAGGAGGCTCCCGACCACGAGCGCCAGCACCGCGACGACCGCGGGCGAGGTCGCACCGGACTCTCGCGATGCGTCAGCCATCGACACTCACTACGGAACGTGCGGACAAATAGGTGGGGACTGGGTGACCGGGCGAGGTGCGGGCGGGGTCACCTGACGGCAGACTGGTCGTCCGGTCGGAGTAACGTTCATCCGTCCGCCGGTACTGTCTCACGCTAGCGTGAGTACCACCAGCGACCTCGCCGGCGGCGGGGACGAACGCGCGGTCGTCAGTCTCACGGACGTCCGGAAGACGTACGACCTCGGGGGCGTCGTCGAAGCGCTGGCGGGCGTCTCGCTGACACTCGAACGGGGGTCGTACACCGCAGTCATGGGGCCGAGCGGGTCCGGCAAGAGCACCCTCCTGAACCTCGTCGGGGCACTGGACACGCCCACCGACGGGAGCGTCGAACTCGACGGCAGGGAGATCGGTCACGCGGACGAGCGCGTCCGCGCCGGCATCCGCGGCAGCGAGGTCGGCTTCGTCTTCCAGACGTTCAACCTGATGTCGCGGCTGACCGCCGTCGAGAACGTCGCCCTCCCGCTGGTCTTTCAGGGGTGGGACCGGACGGAACGCCGGGAGCGGGCGACCGACCTCCTCGGCGCCGTGGGGCTCGTAGACCGCCTCGACCACCACCCGCAGGAACTCAGCGGCGGCCAGCGCCAGCGCGTCGCCATCGCCCGCGCCCTCGCACCCGACCCCTCGCTCGTCCTCGCGGACGAACCGACCGGGAACGTCGACACCGAGACCGGTGGGCGGGTCATGGACCTCCTCGACGACGTCCACGAGGACGGGAACACGCTCCTGCTCGTCACTCACGAGCGGCGCATCGCAGCGCGCGCTGACCGAATCGTCCACCTCCGGGACGGCCGCGTCGAGACCATCGAGGACCTGTGAGACAGCATGGACGCCGCCGAGTCGCTCCGCATGTCCCTGCGGTCGGTCCGGGCGCACAAACTCAGGGCCGCGCTGACGGTCCTCGGCATCGTCATCGGCATCGCCTCGGTCGTCACCTTCGCCACCTTCGGGGCCAGCCTGAAGGCCGACGTCGTCTCCGAGATCGGTGACACCAGCGCGAGCAACGTCTACTTGCTCACCGCCCCCGAGGAGGGCGGTGAGTTCGGGAGCGCCATCCAGCCGGTGTTCACCGAACACGACCTCGCCAGGATTCGGACGCTCGACGGCGTCAGTGCGGTCATTCCGCGGGGGAACGTCCCCACCAGCGCCGTCAGCTACGGCGGCGACACGGTGGCGCGCACGCAGGTGACGGCGACGACGCCCGCGACGTTCCGGAGCGCCTCGTTCGTGGCCGGTCGTGGGTTCCGTTCGGGCGAGCGCGAGGTCGTCCTCAACCGGGCGGCCGCCCGCTCGTTCGAGTCGAACGTGACCGTCGGGTCGACGCTCACCGTCGAACTGCAGTCGAACCGGTCGGTCGAGCTGGCCGTCGTCGGCGTCGTCAACCGGACGCAGGGACAGCTCCCGGTCGGCAGCTTCGGGTCGCAGGCGCGGTTTTTCGTTCCGGCGGATCCGTTCTACCGGGCCACCGTCGAGAGCCCGGCCCTCGGGGTCAACCAGCGGGTCTACCCGCAGGTGACTGTGCAGACTGACCCCGCGGAGACGACCCGCACGAAGCGCCGAATCAGGGCGTACCTCGACCACTCCGACGCGGCCCGACTCGCACCCTCGGGGACGACGGTGACCGCCCGGACGAGCGGCGACTTCATCGACCGGATAGAGCGCATCATCGAGCGGCTCACCCGGTTCGTCACCGGCATCGCGGTTATCGCCCTCGTCGTCGGCGCGGTCGGCATCGCAAACATCATGCTCGTGAGTGTGACCGAGCGGACCCGAGAGATAGGCATCATGAAGGCCGTCGGCGCGACGAACCGCGACGTGATGCAACTGTTCCTGGTCGAGTCGTCGCTGCTCGGCGTCTTCGGGGCGGTCGTCGGCGTCCCCCTCGGGACGCTCGCGGGGTGGGGCGCGACGCGGTACGCAGACGTGGGCTTCACGCTGGCACCGACGTGGTTCGCCATCGCCGTCGCCGTCGGCCTCGCCGTGGGCGTCGCCGCCGGACTGTACCCGGCGTGGAAGGCCGCCCGCGTCGACCCGATAGACGCCCTCCGACACGAGTAGTCGACCTCGCTTCGAGGCGAATCGTCGACTTCGCTTCGATACGCGTCGTCGACTCCACTTCGACACGAGTCGTCGACTCCACTTCGACACGAGTCGTCG
>JBDGSQ010000054.1:8252-9698 GCA_042217455.1 Haloferacaceae archaeon
TCGTCGACTCCACTTCGACACGAGTCGTCGACTCCACTTCGACACGAGTCGTCGACTCCACTTCGACACGAGTCGTCGAAGAGCAGCGTCGTCGGTCTCGCCTACATAAGTGTTTCTCCGGCGTTCCGGGCCAGAAGTCGTGCGTCCGGGACTATGTAGCGGGGCGTCGTCCGTTCAGGTGTCGCCCATGACGACACCACAGCCCACTCCCGCTGACGCCCCCGGCGCCGCGCGCCTGTTCTTCGGCGTCGCCGCCGACGCACAGACGTACAGAAATCTCGCGTACCTGCTGCTCTCGTTCCCCCTCGGAGTGCTCTACTTCACCGTCATCGTGTCCGGTGGCTCGGCGAGCATCGGGACGATTCCCATCCTCGTGGGCGTCCCGATGCTCGTGGCCGTGCTCGCCGTCGCCCGAGAGATGGCGGACGTCGAGCGGAAACTCGCGTCGAGCCTCCTCGACGTCGACCTGCACGACGACTCGCCGGAGACGCTGCCCGACGACCTCTGGACCTACGGGCGGGAGATTCTCACCGACGTCCGGACCTACGCCTCGGTCGTCTACCTGCTGTCGAAGTTCGTCGTCGGACTGGCCGCGTTCGTCGGCCTGACGGTCGCGAGCGTCCTCTCGGTGACGCTCGCGTTCCTGCCGCTCTACTGGAACGAACCGTTCGTCCACGCCGACTTCGGCTTCTGGACCGTCTCGTCGCTCCCCGACGCGATGCTGGCGAGCGTCGCCGGCGTCCTGCTGGCGTTCGTGACCCTCCACCTCGTCAACCTCGCCGCCCGCGTCCACGGAGTCTACACCGAGGTCATGCTCGACCGGATGTGACCGACGGCGACCGCGGCGTCTCGATTCCCCGCTGACGTTCCGGCACACCCTTTGCACCCCTCCCCGCTGACGCGACCCTCCCACACACCCTCTCACCCTGCGGACACCGCCCGCAGCTCGCACGATCGGAAAGAGCGAACATCGCCGCCTCGGCCGGTTCGGAAGAGCGAACATCACCGCATGGTCAGCACTTTAGTCGCGTCGTCCACTACGGTTCGTCCGTGAGCTACACGATATCCACGACGGTCGACGACGACTTCGACAGCGTGGTCGAGAGCGCCATCGCCGCACTCGAAGACGAGGGGTTCGGGGTCCTCTGCGACGTCGACGTGCAGGCGACCTTCGAGAAGAAACTCGACGTCGAGTACGACCGGTACCGCATCCTCGGCGCCTGCAACCCCTCACTCGCCCACCAGGGGCTCGAGGAGGAACCGGACCTCGGCGCGTTGCTGCCCTGTAACGTCACGGTCTACGAGCGCGACGACGGGACCGTCGCCGTCTCGGCCGTCGACCCCGCCGTCCTCGTCGCCGTCACCGAGAACCCCGAACTCGACGCGATCGGCGAGGAGGTCCACGAGCGGTTCCAGCGCGTCGTCGACAGCCTGCGCGAGTGAGGC
>JBDGSQ010000054.1:9798-12343 GCA_042217455.1 Haloferacaceae archaeon
GCGCGTCGTCGACAGCCTGCGCGAGTGAGGCACGTCGTCGACAGCCTGCGCGAGTGAGGCGCGTCGCGGAGACGCCCGGACGCCGGCCGCGTTCTCTCCACAGCCTCCCGCACTCGTCCGACACCGGTCGACGACGGGACCGGGGCGGGACACACCTCCCGCGGCCGTCGAGAGCCGACCACCTTTTACCGTCCAGTCCCGAGGGAAACCCATGAGCGAGAACGACGGCGAACGCATCACGGTGTACTCGGACTACGTCTGTCCGTTCTGTTACCTCGGGCGTCGGTCCCTCTCGCGATACCAGGAAACCAGAGACGAAGCGCTGACCGTCGACTGGCACCCGTTCGACCTGCGGAGCCGGAAACGCGGCCCGGACGGGGAGATAGACACCTCGGTCGACGACGGGAAGGGCGAGGACTACTACGAGCAGGCGAGACAGAACGTCCGGCGGTTGCAGGAGCGATACGACGCCGACATGGCCCAGGAGATAGCCACCGACGTGGACTCGCTCCAGGCGCAGGTCGCCTCCTACTACCTGAAAGAGCACGCCCCGTACCGGACGTGGCTCGCGTTCGACGAGTCAGTCTTCGAGGCGCTCTGGCAGGACGGCGAGGACATCGGGAACCCGGAGCTGCTGGTCGAACTCGCCGAGTCGGCGGGAGCCGACGGGGAGGAGGTCGAATCGGCACTCGGCGACGAGACGGTCCGAGACGAGGTCCGCGAGCGGTTCAGCGAGGCACAGCGCCGGGGCGTCACGGGCGTGCCGACGTTCGCGTACGACGGGTACGTCGCACGCGGCGCGGTGCCGCCCGAGCAGTTGCAGCGACTCGTCGAGGGCGAGTAAGCTCAGAGCGGAACGGTGCGCAGTCCGCCCCGGCGAGCGCCCCCGACCGGGGAGACACGAGCGGGCCGGCAGGCAGGACCCTCTCGACAGAGAGCAGGAGTCGTGGGTCTCGAATCGAGCCGACATGCAATCTACAACTGTATACTTGTAATCTGATACTATCCCGGAGAGCGGCAGCCCTCGATCTCGCGACCGGTTGATTTGACGCCTGCGAACGGACACGGAACTGGAACCCGGGCGGTCGGCAAACGGACGACGTCGAGATGGCTCCAGTCGGCTGGTTCCGTGCAACGTCTCCCGAGGAGGAAACGTCTGACGTCGGACCGTGGTGGGAGCCAGCGCGGGAGTCCAGTCGACACGAACCCGATACCACGGCGTCCTCGCCTCGTCGGAGTCAGACCGGGAGCTCCCCGGATTCGGTCGTCCCCCCGGTCGACACGAGTGGTCTCGGGGACAGTACCCGCCGTCGAGACAGCCGAGTAGAACGCCCGGTTCTGTCCGTGTGCGAAATGTAGGAAATCAGTTTTGTTCCTATGAATATAATTTTTCTGGTGTGTTATGAGGGCTGTCGAGCCGGTCGTGTCTCCTACCGACGACTCCCCCGGAGCCGTCACTCTGGTACGACGGTTTCCACCCATCGGTGTGCAGGTGCGACTGCAGCCCGACCGTTCCGCAGCGGCGCGGCCGACGTCCACGACCCGGCGGTGAGGGGGGAACAGCCCCCGGCGACGCAGGGTCGATAGAGACGACGACGCCGGTTCGCCGACTCAGAGGTCGGTGTCGACGATCCGCTCGTAGTACTCGCGGGTTCTGCGCCGGTCGTCCTCCGAGAGCTCGACGAGCGGTTCTCGGACCGGTCCACCGGTCTGGCCGGCGAGTTCGAGACCGTACTTCACCACCGGGACGTTGTTCGCAGCCGGGAACGAGTTGTCCTCGCCCGTCTCCTCGCGGAGCTCCTCTATCGGACGGACGACCTCGCGCAGGCGGCGCGCGCGTTCCCAGTCCGCATCGTGGAGCGCCTCCGCGAGCGCGAGTGAGATCGCCGGGGCGAAGTTACCGAGGCCGGTCGTGAACCCGACCGCGCCCTCGATTGCGAATCCGGGCGCGTACCGCTCTGCGACGCCGTCGAGCCACACGAGTTCGGGGACGTCTGCGGTCAGCGCCGCGAACTCCCTGAGGTCGTTGCGGGCGTACTTCACGCCGACGACGTTGTCGACCTCCGCGAGCGACGCGAGCGTTCGCGGCGTCGGTGCCGGGCCCCGCTTGTAGAGCACGACGTCCAGTTCCGTCGCCGCGGCGATGCGACGGTAGTACTCGTCGAGACCGCGTTCGTGCACGTACGTGTGGTCGGGGGGCATGATCATGAGCGCGTCGGCACCCGCTTCTTCGTAACCCGCGGCGAGCGACCGGACCTGTTTGGTGCTCCCGGCGAGACCGCCGACGACCGTCCCGTCGTCACCGACCGTCTCGACGTGCGTCCGAACCACCGCGACCCGCTCGTCGTCTGTCAGCGAGTCGTACTCGCCGGTGTTGCCGCAGGGGATGAACAGCCGGGCGCCGGCCCGCTCCAGGAACCGCAGGTTGTCGGCCAGCGCGTCGTGGCGGACCTCCTCGCCGTCCTCGGTGAAGGGTGTGGGCGTCGTAAACGCGACGTCGCGCAGTTCGCTCTCACGGACTCCGTGTGACATGAGTGGGGGCTCT
>JBDGSQ010000076.1:0-11754 GCA_042217455.1 Haloferacaceae archaeon
GCGTGCAGACCTCCCCCACCGGCGATTACGGGTGGTCGTGGGGGTCGGTCGGGTCGGTTCCGGCGGCGACCTCCCGGTCGTCGGTGTAGCCGTCGCCGTCGGTGTCCCGGTACGGGAAGTCGGTCGGGTCGGTCGGGTCGTACCCGTGTCGCACCTCGTCGCCGTCCCAGTAGCCGTCGCCGTCGGTGTCCGGGTCCGCCGGGTCCGTGCCGAAGTACCGCTCCTGCCCGTCGGGGATGTCGTCGGCGTCCGTGCGTGCGGTCGTCGGCCCACGCACGTGAGTCAGCGAGAAGTCGTAGTACGCAGCCGTCGTCCCGGACGGCAGGGACCCGTCCGCGGTGACGACGACCGTGTACGCGCCGGAGCGCGGCAGCTCGTAGCGGGCGATTCGCGAGTCGTTGCCGCGCCCGCCGTCGTCGTCCCGCACGAGAACCGTCCCGCCCGGGCCACGGAGGAGCAGTCGCGGGTCCTCGACGCCGGTGGCGTCGACGTTCTGGACGACAGCGTCGGCCGACCGCAGGTCGATAGTGACGACGTCGCCGCGGGCGCCCCAGAACGAGAGGGTGTCGTTCCTGTCGTACCCCGACAGCGAGGCCGTCCGCGTGTCGCCGTAGAACGTCAGGTCCGGGTCGACCGCCCGCCACGCCCCCTCGGCGCACCGCTCCCGGTTCCACGGCGCAGTCCCGCCCGCCACGATGGGATCCTCCGCCGGGCCGTCGACGCTGGCCCGGTAACTCGCGGCGAACACCGACGGGAGTTCGAGAAACGGCACCCTGACGGTCGTCGCCCCGTCGGGACGGACCCACATCGTGGCGTCGTACTCGACCTCCGCCTCCCAGTACGTCACCGCCACCTCCTCGACGTCGGCGCTCACCCGCATCGTCGTGCAGTTGACGAAGGTCACGTCCCCCCGCTGCGGTGCATCAACGCCCGTCGGCTCGCCGGACAGGCGCTGCGGTGCATCAACGCCCGTCGGCTCGCCGGACAGGCGCTGCGGTGCATCAACGCCCGTCGGCTCGCCGGGCAGTCGCTGCGGTGCACCAGCGACCGTCGTCTCGTCGGTCGGCCGCCGGAGCTCTCCCGCGGTCGACGTCCCGTCTGCCGCCCCGTCGTCGGCCGCGACACTCGCCACCGCCCCCGTGGTGACGACTGCCGCCGCCACGGCGACGACGAGGACCGCGCGACAGAACGCCCGGAGCGCTCGCGAGCGACGCCCCTCACCGCTCTCCTGTCCCTGGGTAGCGCGAAACATAGAGAGTGTAGACTATCCACGGCTGACGAGTTAACGCTACTGGGGGGCTGCGTGACAGGTCAGTCGCCGTGAGAAATCGGGCGACACGACGGGTCTGACGGCGTGGCGCGCCGGGCGGCGGTGACGCCGGCCCGGTGGGATACTCGCCGGCGTGGCGATCCAGTCGGTGTGGGCGGCGGAACCGGTCGTGACGGGCGGAACCGGTGTGACAGGCGGCCGCGTCACGCACCGTCCGACGGACGAAGTTAGCAGTTGTTAAATCGGTGGCAACGGACCACGGAAACGCACTATGAGTCAGGACGAGCGAACCTTCGTCATGGTCAAGCCCGACGGCGTCCAGCGCGGTCTGGTCGGCGACATCATCTCCCGATTCGAGGAGCGCGGTCTGAAACTCGTCGCCGCGAAGTTCATGCAGATTCCCGACGAGCTGGCCCGCGAGCACTACAGCGAACACCGGGAGAAGGACTTCTTCGACGGGCTGGTCGGGTTCATCACTTCCGGGCCGGTGATGGCGATGGTCTGGGAGGGCGAGGACGCCACCCGGCAGGTCCGCAAGATGATGGGCGAGACCGACCCCGCCGAGTCCGCACCCGGCACCATCCGCGGCGACTACGGCCTCGACCTCGGCCGCAACGTCATCCACGGGTCCGACCACGAGGACTACGGTGCCAACGAGCGCGAGATCGCCCTCTTCTTCGACGAGGACGAACTCGTCGACTACGAACGCGCCGACGAGACCTGGCTCTACGAGTAGCCCCGGTCCGCCGAGCGGTTTCGTCGCCCCGGTCGGTCGTCGGCCACTCGTCGCGTTCGCCGCCCGAGAGCGGCGTCTCTCAGTCGTTTCGCGGCGTGTCGAACGTCACCATCGCCGCGTCGACGACCGGACTGCCCTCGGAGGTGAGATACGGCGGGTCGCCGCCGGGGAACTCGTAGTTCGGCCGGCCTGTGTTCCGGTGGGCCATGGCGAGGTACATCCCGGAGCCCGAGGCGCGCCCGTCGAGGGGAATCCGGAGGTCCTCGTGGGTTCCGGGCCGTTTGTATCCGGTGTGTCCGACGACCGCTGCGTCGTCCTGGAGGTCGTGGACGACGACGAACCCCCCGTCCGGGAGGGTCGCCTCGCTCACTTCGACTGTCGTCCCCCGCGCCGTCTGGTCCTCGAACGTCACCGAAGCCATCTCGTTCGCGCTCGCGGCACCCGCCGTGCCGAGGGTCAGCCCGGCGACGCCGAGCGCCTTCACCAGCGTCCGTCGTGTCGTGCGTGATAGCGGCATGGTATCACTCCGCACGAATGTAGCCGAGAGTGATAGATGACTGTTTTCCGAATTCTATCCTGACTCTCTCCGAAGTTCAGTCCTCCGCCCACGGGTTCTCGACGTTCTCGCCGAACAGGTCCCGCATGAGCCAGACGATGCTCTCGGGCGGGAACTGGCCGCTCTCGGTGACGATGGCGTCTACGTGTCTCGGCGGCGTCACGTCGAATGCGGGGTTCAGCACCTCGATGTCGCCGATGTCGGCCCGGACGCCCTCCGAGACGACCTCGGACTCGTCGCGCATCTCGATCTCGACCGTGTGGCCGGTCATCGTCCCCGGGTGGAGTTTGATGGTCTGTGCGGCGACGACGATGGGGACGTCGTTCTCGCGGGCGCTGACGGCCAGCCCGCTGGTGCCGATCTTGTTGACGACGCTCCCGTCCGCGGCGATGCTGTCTGCCCCGACGAGCAGGTGGTCCACGTCGTCGAGGTAGCGGTGGGCCGCGTTGTCGACGATGAGCGTGACCGGCACGTCGAGTTCGCGGAGGCGGCGGGCGGTGATGTGGCCCTGATTGCGGGGGCGCGTCTCCTTGACGAAGGCCTCGACGTGCTTGCCCTGCTCGACTGCGGCCTCGACGCAGGCGAGCACGTCCGTCGAGTGGCAGTGGGTCATGACGACGTCGCCGTCGCGGAGGCGGTTTGCGCCGATTCTCCCGAGGTCGTCCCGCGCCCGTTCGAGTCGCTCGCGGAACTCCTCGGCGGCGAAGACGGCGCTCTCTCTGCGGTCCTCGACGGTCGACCCGGTGGTCCGCCGCAGGACGTACCGGAGCGCGTTCGGGAGGCTCACGGCCGTCGGTCGGGTCTCGTAGAGTCTGCGCGCCGCGGCGTGGAGGGCCGCGTCGAACGCCTCGGGGTCGTCGGCGTCGGCTTCGGCCGCCTGAATGCCGAGCGCCTTCGCGGCGGCGTCTGCGATGGTCGCCGCGCCGCGAATCTCCATGCTGGAGATGTCCTCGGCGGTCTCCTCGACGACCGGGTGAACGCGTGGCATGGTGGCACTTGGAACCGCGAGAGGAAACCGGTTGTGCCCGGTCGCCGTCGCGTCTGCCCTCCCGACGCGCGGGCGTCACCGACGCCGCGGACGCGCTTATGCCGCTGGCGACCCTACCTCCGGGGGCATGACACTGAGCGCGCGCAACAGACTCGCGGGCACCGTGACGAGCGTCGAGACCTCGGATCTGATGGCGGAGGTCGTCGTCGAACTCGGCGACGGACAGGAGGTGACCGCGACCATCACGCGCAACTCGGCCGAGCGACTCGGTCTTTCCGAGGGCGACACCGTCTCCGCGGTCGTCAAGGCCACCGAAGTGATGGTCGAGACGGAGTAGCACCGGCCGCACCGCGGGGGGTCGAAGCGGGAGTCAGTCCGCGGCCACGCGGAGGGCGTCGGGGTCGAGTTCGCCGTCGTCGAGGTCGGCCTCGACGGCCCGCGCGGCCGCGACCATGTTCTCCATCTTCCGGTAGGCCACCTCGCGCGGCAGGAGTTTCAGCCCGCAGTCCGGGCTGACGGTCAGGCGCTCGGGCGGGACGACCTTCAGGCCCTGTTCGATGTTCGACCGTATCTCGTCGACCGATTCGACCTCGGCGTCGTGGACGTCCACCACGCCCAGCGCGAGGTCCTTCGTGAACGCCGGTTCGGTGAACACGTCAATCTGCTCGAAGTCACCGTTGGCGAGTTCGAGGTCGAACTCGTCGACCGGGAAGTCGAGCATCTCGGGGTAGATGCGCGAGTAGTCGCCGTAGCAGACGTGCAGGCCGATGCGCACCTCGTCGGGGATGTCGGCGACGATGCGGTCGAGCGCCTCGCCGACGATGGCGTGGTCGTCGGGGGTCGTCGCCAGCGCCGGTTCGTCGATCTGCACGTAGCGCGCGCCGGCCTCGACCAGCGCCTCGATCTCCTCGTTGACGAGGTCCGCGAGGTCGTAGGCGAGTTCGGCCTCGGAGTCGTACACCTCGTTGAACGACCAGCGCGCGAGCGTGTAGGGACCGGTGATGGGCACCTTCACCGGCCGCGCCGCCGCCGACGTCGTGAACTCGAACTCGTCGACGAGCCACGGCTCCTCGTAGGTCACCTCGTCGACGACGCTCGGCTTGTCGAAGTAGTTGTGGCCCCAGACCTTGACCGGGCCGTTGAACTCGTAGCCGCCGATGCGGTGGGCGAAGAACTCCACCATCTCGTTGCGGCGCATCTCGCCGTCGGTGACGACGTCGAGGCCCGAGCGCTCGTGCTCGTCGACGATGACGCGACAGGCGTCGTCCTGCGCCTCGCAGCGGTGCTCGTCGGTGAAGTTGTAGTCCTCGTCGTCGACGAGGTCGTCCACGCGGTTCAGCCACTTCGGCTTGGGGTAGCTCCCGACGACGGTCGTCAGGAGGAAGTGGTCGTTCGGGTGGTCCGCGGGTCGGAACTGCTCGCGGTTGTCGCTCATGCGGTCACCTCCTCCGGCGCGGCGGCCTCGCCGAGGACCCGGAGCTTCTCGCGGTACCTGTTCACGGGCAGGTAGAACAGTTCGGTGTTCGTCGTCAGGTACACGGTCTCGAAGTCGGCGAGGTGAGCCTGCTCGCGCACCCAGTCGACGCGCTCGCGGACGGTGTCTGCGCTCTCGACCAGCGTGTTCTGGCCGTCCACCAGTCCGAGCGCGACGTCGTCCGTGGTGCCGTACTCGTTGATGTTGTAGAGGCTGTCGGACCGTTCGGTCACGAAGTCGAAGCCGACGGCGTCTACGTCCGCGTCCAGCAGGTGGGCGTAGACCTTCTCCTCGAGGGCCCCCCAGTAGGAGTGGACGACGACGTCCGCGTCCGTCGCCGCGGCGACCCGGTCGACGGCCTCGCTCGCCCGGGCGTCGAGGTCCTCGCCCGGCGGGTTCGTCACCAGCGACGGCTCCAGCAGGAACAGGGTCTCGTGGTCAGGGAAGGCGTCGACCTCGCCGGCGAGGAAGTCCGCGACTGCACCGAGGAACTCGGCGTCGTCGCCGTAGTACTCGTCGGTGGCGAGGTCGAAGAGCGAGAACGGCCCCGGGAGCACCGCCTGCAGGTCGTCGCCGTGGCCGAGACTGTCCGCCGCCGCCTCGAGTTCCGCCGCGACGTCGCCGGAGAAGGTGAGTTCGCCGCGGACCCGCGGGTCGCGGTAGAAGTTGTTGTTGTCGTAGTAGCGGACGATGCCGTCGGGGTCGACGTTCTCGTGGACCGTCAGCGGGTGGGCGAGCATGTCGTCCCAGCGGAGCTGGCCCTCCACGACGCGGTCGAGCCCGGCCTCTAGCTGGTCGTCGACGACTTCCTCGCGGGCGCGTTCGTAGACGCCCCGTATCTCCCCGCCCTCGTCGCCGCTGACGAGGTCGCCCTTCTGGTGGCCCTTCAGGTCCGAGAGGTCCGTCTTGGCCCAGTCGGGCAGCGGGTACAACCCAGGTGTGGTTGCGACTCGTTCGCTCATCACCCGTGCTTTGAAATGACGGAGCTTAATATTTATGAAACCCGAATATAACTATCAAGCATCTCCGTCCCGCCGGGAGAGCTCCAGCACCAGCAGCCGCTCGTAGGGGAACGCCTCCTCGCGGCGCGTGGCGACGGCGAAGCCGTTTCGCGCGGCCCGCGCCTCGACCTCGTCGTACCCGGTCAGCGTGCTGACGAGGAGGTAGACCACGCCCCCGGGCGCCAGCACGCGGCCCACGCTGTCGAGGAACGGGTCGACGACCTCCCGGCCCGACTCGCCGCCGGAGAGCGCTCGCTCCATCCAGTCGTCCCACTCGACCTCCGCCGGCGTCGGGAGGTACGGCGGGTTGAACAGCACGGCGTCGAAGACGCCGTCGCGGAAGGCGTCCGCGAGGTCGCACCGGACCACGTCGAGTCCGCGCTCGCGAGCGCGCCGACAGGCGTGGGGGTTCAGGTCGCTCGCGACGACCCGGGCCGACGTCTCGGTCGCGACGCGGTCCGCGACGTAGCCGGACCCGGTGCCCACGTCGAGGACGAGGGCGTCCGCGTCGAGTCGGTCGACGGCCACGTCGGCGAGCAGGCGGGAGTCCTCGGCCGGGTCGTAGACCTCGGTCTCCAGTCCGCGGCGGGTCGCGAGGTCGGCGGCCGTGTCGCGGTCCGGGTCGTCGCCGCCGCTCATTCGTCGCCACCGTCGGCCTCCACCGCCTCGCCGTCCTCGACCTGTCGCTCGGGCGGGCGCTCGTCGCCGGCGAGGACGAACCCGGACTGCTCCTCGCGGCCCATGAGTTCGCGCTGGGGGAACGGTATCTTCAGCGACTCCTCCTCGAAGGCCTCCTTCACCGCCTCGATGACGGCCGTCCGCGCCCGCCAGCGACGCCGCGCGCTCGGGTCGCCGATCCAGACCCGGACGCCGAGCACCACCGACGAGTCGCCGAACTGCTTCAGGACCACCTGCGGCGTGGGGACCCGGAGTATCTCGTCGAGGCCGCGGACGGCCTCTTTCGCCACGTTCGCCGCGTACTCGGGGTCCGCGTCGTAGTCGACGCCCACGTCGACTTCGATACGGAGGCGACCCTTCCGCGACCGGTTGACGATGCTCTGCGAGCTCACGAGGTCGTTCGGGATGACCACGTACTCGCCGTCGAAGGTCTGGATGCGGGTGTCCACGATGGTGATGTCGGTGACGGTCCCCTCGTGGTCGCCGACCTCGATCCAGTCGCCGATCTCGAAGGGCCGCGAGAACATGAGGACGAAGCCGGCGAGGGCGGCACCGAGCGTCTGTCTGGCGGCCATCCCGACGACGATGCCGATGAACCCGGCCCCGACGAGCATCCCCTGCAGGTCCTGCGTGAACAGGCCGACGATGACGAGCCCCGCGAGCGAGTAGAGGACGACCTGCGTCAACCGGTAGACGATTTCGCGCTGGTGCTGACTGATGCGGCCCCGCGAGCCGGTGGCCACCTCGATGGTCCGACCGACGAAGTTCGTCACCGTGTAGGTGAGCCCGAGGACCACGGCGATGAGGACGAGCGCACCGCCCACGTCGCCGACGCCGAGTCCGCTGTACGCCGCTCTGAGGCGGTCGAGCAGTCCCCACACGCCGATGAACAGGAGGACGCCGATGCCGGTCACCAGCGAGACGACCGCAGAGAGACCGAGGCGGAGGTACGCCTCGGCGGGACTCCCCCCGAGCCGGTTGCCGTACCGCCGCGCGAGATACCGCGTCCCGAAGACCGCGGTGGCGATGAGGATGGACGCGCCGACCTCGCCGGTCCCCTCGGGCGTCGCTCGCTCTATCGCTCGCAGGATCTCGAAGAGGAGCTGTGTGAAGCTACGCATCGGGGTCACCGCGACCGCGTTCGGCCGCCAGCGCTGCCAGCGCCGCGAACTCGGACGGTGTCACCTCCCCCGCGCGCTTGCCGAGGAGTGCCTCGTCTGCCGCCTCGACGACGGCCTCCGGGTCCGAGAGCCCCGAGATGTGGGCGGTGTTGCGGACGGCGTTCCGAATCGTCTTGCGGCGCTGGGTGAACACGGCCTTCACGAAGTCGAGGAAGAACGCCTCGTCTGCGACCTCGTAGTCCGGGTCGCGCGGGGTCGCCCGCACGACGGCGCTCTCGACGGCCGGCGGGGGCGCGAACGCCTCCGGCGGCACGACCTCGACGACCTCTATGTCCGCGTAGTGCTGGGCGCTCACCGAGAGGCGGCCGTACTCCGCCGTCCCCGGGTCGGCCGCCATCCGGTCTGCGAACTCGCGCTGGAACATGAGCACCGCCGGGCGCTTCAGCGGGAGGAGGCGGAAGGCGATTTCGCTGGAGACGCCGTACGGGAGGTTCGAGACGCAGGCGGAAAACGGCGGGAGGTCAACGTCGAGCGCGTCGCCCTCGAGGACGGTGAGCCGGTCCCCCTCGACCGCGTCCGCGAACTCCCGGCGGAGGAACGCGGCGAGTTCCGGGTCGCGCTCGACGACGGTGACGCGCGCTGCGGCGGCCAGCAGCCGGTCGGTCAGCGCGCCGGTTCCGCCGCCGATCTCGAGGACGTGGCTCACGTCGGTCCCCTCGGGGAGGTACGTCGGAATCCGGTCGAGGACGCGGTCGTCTACGAGAAAGTGCTGGTCGCGGTCGGGGTCGCCGCGGACGCCCGCGCGTCGAATCAGGCGGTCCGGGTCTCTGCGACCGTCGGCGACGCCGTCCGGTTCGGTCATCGGCGTCTGTTGCGGCCGGACGGCCGTAAAAGTCTCGTTCGGCGTCTGCAGGCCGGCGCGTCCCGGTCGCCGGGGTCGCACCGACCGACGCTCACTCGTCTCTGCGCACGAACGTCCGGTACTTCAGGTCCTCCTCGCGGAGCTCCTCCATGATGCGGTCGACGAGCACCTCTCTCGGGTTGTGGAGGCCGGAGACGCGGTCTTTCAGGTCGTCGAAGCTCTCGAATGGACCCCGCTTTCGCTCGTCGAGGATGTTGTTGCGCAGCTTCTTGCCGATGCCCGGGAGGAGGTTCAGCTGGTGCAGGCGGAGCGTGATCGGCTGGGCGTCGTTGAAGAAGTCCACGAACCGCTGTTCGTCGCCGTCGACGATGTCCTCGACGACGTACTCAAGTTCCGAGACGGCGGCGTTCGAGAGGTCGTCGTACTCGATGTCTCGCAGGCGCTCTACGCGTTCGCGGTCGGCCCCGGGTTCGACGACCACCCGGTCGCCGATGCCGACGTCGGCCTCGTCGGTCAGCGTCAGTTCGAGCAGACGGAAGTTATCCTCGCCGAGCGCGTAGGCCACGGGCGACTTCTGGTAGCGCGGGCGGTCGTCGTCCGGTCGCCCGTGCGGGAGATAGTCGAGAAGCACGGCGTAGGTCGGCTCCGGACCCGACTCGGATTCCTCTGCCGCCGCGTCCGCGTCGGTGGCGTCGTCCGAAGCGTCGTCCCCGCTCTCGGAGGTAGTCATGTCTCAATGGTACGACGACCGGCTATTAAAACGTAGGCCGTCAGACGTACTTCGCGACGACGTGCAGAATCTCGTCCAGTTCGTCGCCGTCGAGCGCGTAGCGCTGCTGTGCGTAGAGCGAGCGGAGTTCGTCGCGACTCTGCGGGAGGAGGTCCGCTATCTTGAAGGCCGTCTCCTCGTCGACCTTCTCGAGTTCGCGCAGTTCGTCGACGAGTTCGCGGGACTCCCCGGGGTCGAGGACGGCGAACCGGTTGACGTGCTCGATGGCCCGCGCCAGTTCGTAGCGGAGTTCGCGCTCCTCGTCTGCCGCACGCTCGGCCTCGACGTCCTCCAGCAGCTCCTTCACTTCGGAGATGGTGAGGTGTTCTTCGTCGACCTTCTCTTTGAATATCGTCATCTCACTTCTGAGCGCGCAGGTGGGCGGGCTTGGTGATGAGCGTCTTGGTCTTGCCGCCGTCGGTGATTTCGACCTTGAACGCACTGCCCTGCTTGCCGACGACTTCGCCGGTCAGACCGTTGAACCGCGGGTGGAAGCGCCCGTCGGGGACGCTCGGGTCGAGTCGGAGGTGGACCTTCTGGCCCTCGTCGTACTCCTGGATGGCGCGCTGGGGCGGCGACTGACCGCGGTCGCGGGGCTTGTTCGACAGCTTTCCTCGCGTTCCCTTCATGGGCCCGTTGGAACTCGGCATAGTCTTGAGAGGCCATACAGCCGTCGAAGTTATAAAAGGTGCGTTCCCGACCCGTCCCCGTGAGGGACGCACACGGTGACACGTGCGCGCGGTCCTCGCTCACACTCCGCCTCCGCTCTCACACGCTGCCACCTCTTCCGCACTCTGCCACTCCGTCGCCTTTCGCCACCCCGCTCGCACACCGTCACCCCGTCTCGACGTGTGCCGCGACTCGCCACCGCGTGCCAACGTATATCACTGTCCGGACCGACGTGTTGGCACGATGGAACTCGCAAACGGAGTCTACGCGTTTCCGGTGTCGATCGACCGCGGCGACCGGGTACGGACCTACCACATCTCCGGCGTGGAGACGGAGAGCGGCCTCGTCCTCTTCGACGTCGGCCTACAGGGGGAGGTAGGCCGCCTCGAAGGGGCGCTCGAGGACCACGGATTCGGACTCGACGACGTCGAGATGGTCCTGCTCACGCACCACGACGGCGACCACGCGGGCGGCCTCCGGAGCGTCGTCGAGCGCACCGACGCGACGGTCTTCGCCCACCCCTCCGAGACGCCGTACGTCGACGGCCGCGCCCAGCCGATAAAGTCCGAGGGCGGTCGATACCCCGCCGTGGACGTGGACGTCGAGGTGGTCGAGGGCGTCACGATGAACACCGCCGCCGGCCCGGTTCGGCTCGTCGAGACGCCCGGGCACAGCCCCGGCCACCTCTCGCTGTACCTGCCGCACTCGAAGCTCCTGCTCGCTGGCGACGCGCTGACCGCGCCGGACGGCCTCGCAGGTCCGAACGAGCGGTTCACCCCGGACCTCGTGGAGGCGACGCGGTCGGTCGGGAAGCTCGCCTCGCTGGCGGTCGACGGCGTCCTCTGCTACCACGGGGGATTCGTGGAGGCGGACACAGACGACGTCGTCGCAGTCCACGACTCGCTCAGAAGCGGCGAGTAGTTCGTCACGTCGCCCGCGACGGACCGTCGCAATCGTCGCTCGCGACGGCCCGCCAGACGTCGTCGACGCGGCGGGAGGGCGGTCCACCGACCCGTCGCTGTCGGACTGCGACCGGAGAAAAGGTGCTGTCGGGTCGGCTCAGATGCGACCGACGTTCTGGACCTGCACGCTCTCGACGTCGTCGACGCCGGAGAAGGCCTCCTCGACGGCCTCGGTGCCGCCGGCGTCGTCGGGGACGACGACCGTGGGGATGAGCGCGACCAGCCCGAACGCCACCTCGTCGCGCTCGAAGCCGCGAATCTCGACGCCCTCGGGGAGCGACGCCTCGAGGCGGTCCTGCAGTTCGTCGAGGTCGACCTCGGGACTGTTCGGCATGACCTTGACGACGGCGGCGACCTTCCCCATGTTCACGGCCCCCTGAACCCGCAGTCCGGGCACTCGTAGAGGTTGCTCTGCTTGCGGCACTTCGCACACCGGTAGATCTGCTGGCCGCACTCGGGGCACTTGAAGGAGGCGGCGCTCATGCCGGCGATGCTGATTCCACAGGAGACGCACTGACGGTCGTCCTGGGTGTCCGACTGGCTCATGTGCGTACAAACCGCTGCGCGACTTTTAACCGTTGTCTTTCACGTCCCGGGGGCGAGCGGTCGGCGCTCATTCCCCGAGGAGGGGCGGTCGGCGTTCCTGCTCCGAGGAGGGGCGGTCGGCG
>JBDGSQ010000001.1:0-11382 GCA_042217455.1 Haloferacaceae archaeon
TTCGGACAGCGCGTCCGGGTCGGCCGGTACGGACGCCGCCGTCACCGACCGGACGCCGCCGTCACCGACCGGACGCGCTGCCGACTCCGATGCGTACATGACGCTCCTCCCCCAACTGGTGTGCGTGCAGGTGGAGTGTCACCTCTTCGGGCCGTTTCGCGAGTCGGTCGGGCGGAAGGAACTCCGGCGGGACGTCGACGCCGGGACGACGCTCGGGGACCTCCTCGCGTCGCTCGAAGCCGAGTACGACGGACTGGCGGACGAACTGCTCGACGACGACGGCGAACTCGACGGAACCTCGGTCGTCACCGTCGACGGGAAGCACGCGCGACACCTCGACGGCGCGGAGACAGAACTGGAAGAGGGTACTGTCGTTCGGCTGACGCCGCCGGTCTACGGCGGGTGAGTGGGAGTCGGCGCTCTCGGCCGCGGGGTCGGTGTCCGGCCCCCGTTCGTCACGGCGACGCCTTCCGCAGTTCGACCCGGAAGACGGCCCCCCGCGGGTCGCCGTCCTCGACCCACACGTCGCCGCCGTAGGCGTCGACCAGCGTCGAGACGAGATAGAGACCGAGACCGGTCCCCTCGCTCTCGATGCCCTTCTCGCCCCGCGCGAATATCTCGCCTTTCCGCACGTCGGGGACGCCGGGGCCGTCGTCAGCGACGCTCGCGACGACCGTCTCGCCGCAGTCCTCGACGTCGACGTGGGCCTCGGGGCGGTCCGAGTCGCTGTGCTGGACGGCGTTGTTCAGCAGGTTCCCGACGACCGACGACAGCATCCCGTTGGCCTCGACGCGGACGTCGGGGAGGTCGCCGGCGGTGACTGTCGCGTGCCCGTAGGACCGGCGGACGCGCTCGACTTCTGACTCGATGACGGGTCGCAGGGCGACCGGTTCGACGCCCGCGTCGCCCCCCTCGACGAGTTCGAGGAGGTCCCGGACCGAGCCGGTGAGTTCGACGGTGTGTTCACACGACTCGACGACGCTGTCGACGACGCCCTGCCGGTCGTCGGGGACGTGGTCGCGGAGGATGTCGAGCCAGCCGAGGGCGACGGTCATGTCGTTTCGGATGTCGTGGCGGACGATGCGGTTCACCATCGCGAGTTGCTCGTTCGTCCTCCGGAGCTTCTCCTCTGTCTCCTTGCGTCGGGTGACGTCGACGACGATGCCCGTCACCTTCCGCGGCCGCCCCTCGTCGTCGCGCTCTGTGATTCCGCCGACGTCATGGAACCAGTGGTACTCGCCGCTCGCCGTCTCGATTCGGTACTCGACGTCGTAGCGCGCTGCGCGCCCCTCGAGGTGGTCGCGCATCGCCTCCATCGCCGGGTCGTAGTCGTCGGGGTGGAGGAGGGCGACGAAGTCCTCGTAGGTCTCGAACCCGTCCGGCGAGTAGCCGAGCATGTCGGTCTTGTTCTCGTGAAACAGCGTCTCGCCGGTCTCGACGTCCATCTCCCACCACGCCACGCCGCCGGCGAGCATCGCCCCCTCGAGGCGACGGCGGTACCGTTCGAGCTCCCGCTCGTACTCGCGCCGCTCCGCGGTGGGTGCGACGGTCGCCAGCACGCGCTCGTCCCCGTCGAGTTCGCCCCGCCGGAGGCGCACCTCGACCGGGAGGCGCTCGTCGCCTGCGACCTGCAGGTCGCAGTCGAAGCGGTCCCGGGCGCCGGCGGACAGGCGCACCACGCGGTCTGCCACCGTCGCCGCGTCGGGAACCGACTCCGGAGCGTCGAACGTCGAGACGCTCGAACCGACGAGCGCCGCCCGCTCTCGTCCGACGAGTTCGCAGAGTCGGTCGTTGACGTCGACGAGTTCGCCCGTCTCCGGGTCGACCACCGCGACGCCCTCCGGCAGGGCGTCCCACACTTCTCGGCTGCCGGCCTCGGTCATGCTTCCCCTTCCCGAAGCACGGGGATAAACGCTCGCTCGAGTGCGACCTCGTCGTCGACGCGGAACGCGTGTCTCCCGACACGCGTTCCGGTACCCGGTCGTCGGTGACCGCGCTCTCAGTCGTCTGCGATCGCCCCCTCAGATGCCGGCGACTGCGCCGTCGTGCGTCGGTGAGAGCGCTCTCAGACACCGGCGATTGTGCCTTCAGTCGTCGCCGCGCTCTCAGATGCCGGCGACTGCGCCCTCGTGCGTCGGTGAGAGCGCCGCAGTCCTGAGCGACTGCGCTCTCAGTCGTCTGCGACCGCGCCGTACTCGGCAACGCGGCTGTCCGGGACGGTCCCGTCCTCGTTCCACCCGCGCTCCGCGTAGTACTCGTCGAGCGCCTCCTGGATGTCGGGGAGTTCGTAGGGGACCGAGTCGTCCTCCCGGTCGAACCCGCGCTTGTTGTTGAAGTGGCGCTCGAGTTCGACCACGCGGGAGCCCGCCTCCAGCAGGTCCTCGTAGTCGGCGTCGAGCAGCACCTCCAGTCGCTCGTCGGTGAGGAACTCGCCCGAGAACGCACAGAAGACCGCCGAGTCCCGGACCGCGTTCCGGCTCTCGTTGCGGACGAGCGTCTCGGCCTTGCCGAGGGTCCCGTCGGGGTCGAGTTCGCCGCTGTACTCGGTCGACTGCATCGAGGCGTACATGTGGTCGCCGCCGCGGTTGGCGACGGAGTACTGGAGGCCGAGGCCCTGCAGGACGCGCCCGTCGTGGGCGGCGAACTCCATGCCCTTGACGGTGTAGTCGCGGACGCCGATCTCGTCGGCCGCGCGGTGGACGCCCTCGGCGAGGACGTCGCCGACGCCCTCCCGGCGGGCTATCTTCTCGAGCGTCTCGTGGACGAGGTCCGCGTTGCCGAACTCGTCCTGTGACTTGAGGTAGGCCGCGCAGGTGACCCCGGCGCTGATGGTGTCCATGCCGTACTCGTCGCAGAGTTCGTTGGACTGCATCACGTCCACGATGTCGCCGACCTCGCAGTTGCTCCCGAAGGAGTAGACCGTCTCGAATTCGGGGCCTTCCGTCTCCAGCCCGGTCTCCTCGTCGCGGGTCGGGAGCTTGCAGCCGAACGCACAGACCGAACAGGCCTCCTTCTTGTACTTTTTCTCCTCGACCGCGTCGCCGCCGATCCGGTCTGCGTGCTCGAAGTGGTACTTCTCGTAGTAGCGGGTCGGCAGCGAGAAGTTGTCGTTGATCCACTCGGTGCCGCCGGTGGTCCCCTGGCGCTTCATCCGGTCGTCTGACTGCGCGGCCTCGGAGTGGACCTCCATCGCCGTCTCGGCGTCGATGTCGACTTCCACGTCGGGCGTCGAGTCGCCCTCGAAGGTGACGCACTTGACGTTCTTCGAGCCGAGGACGGCCCCGAGGCCGCCGCGGCCGAACGCCCGCGAGTCGTAGGTCATCGGGCAGGCGAACCGGACGAGATTCTCGCCGGCGGGACCGATGGTGACGAGGTTCTCAGACTCGAGCCCGTGTTCGTCCTCCATGTACTCCGTGACCTCCGAGACGAGCGCGCCCTCCAGTTCGGGCACCTCCTCGAACTCGACGCCCTCGTCGGTGACGTGGACCGCGACGAGTTCGTCGCTCGCGCCCGTGATCTCGACCACGGGGTGTCCCGTGGCGACGAAGTTGCGCGAGAGGTACCCGCCGGCGTTCGCAGAGAGGAGGCCGTCGGTCAGCGGCGAGAGGCCGGTGACGCTCATCCGGCCGGTGAAGCTCATCTGCGCCATCTGAAGCGGTCCAGAGGCGATATACCATCGGTTCTCCGGGCCGAACGGGTCGGCGTCGAAGGGGATGCGGTCGTGTGCGAGCTTCGTCGCCGCACCGCGCCCGCCGATGAACTGCTCTAGCGTGTCGTCGATGTTCTCAGTCGACGCGGTCTGCTCCCCGACGTCGATGGAGAGGAGCGTCCCTTTCGCGTGAAGCATAGCGGGTCGAAGGGGATTGAGTGACTTAATGGCTCGGTCATCGGCCACTCTGTCGGTCTTTCGTGACAGTCGGCGCGCGAGCACCGTCGCCCGGGTGCCGTTCGTACTCGTCCACCCGGGGGTGCTGAAGTGACAGTCCGTCCACCCGTCCGGCGTGGAAGCGACGAACCGCACTCGAAACCGGCGAAGCGGTCGAGAAACGGTATCCTTTTCGGGCGAGCCTCGGAATTCTCTGGCTATGTCGGACGAACTCAAACGCGGACTAGAGGGCGTGCTGGTTGCCGAATCCGAACTCAGCTACATCGACGGCGACGCCGGCAAACTCGTCTACGCCGGGTACGCCATCGAGGACCTCGCCCGCGACGCCAGCTACGAGGAGGTTCTCTATCTCCTCTGGAACGGCGACCTCCCGACACGCGAGGAACTCGACGCGTTCCGGGACACGCTCGTCGAGGAGCGGACGCTCGACGAGGGCGTCTACGACGTGATTCGAGAGCTCGCCGAACAGGACGAGGAACCGATGGCCGCGCTCCGGACCATCGTCTCGTCGCTGTCCGCCTACGACCCCGACACCGACGCCGACCCGACAGACCGGGAGGCGAACCTCGCGAAGGGACGGCGCATCACCGCCAAGATACCCACCGCGCTCGCGGCGTTCGTCCGCCTCCGCGACGGCGAGGAACCCGTCGCCCCCCGGTCCGACCTCGACCACGCGGCGAACTTCCTCTACATGCTCAACGGCGAGGAGCCGGACGAGGTGCTGGCCGAGACGTTCGACATGGCGCTGGTCCTCCACGCCGACCACGGCCTGAACGCCTCTACCTTCTCTGCGATGGTGACCTCCTCGACGCTCGCGGACCTCCACAGCGCGCTCACGAGCGCGACGGGGACCCTCGCGGGGTCGCTGCACGGCGGCGCGAACGCGAACGTGATGCGGATGCTCCAGGAGGTCGACGAGAGCGACGCGGACCCCGTCGAGTGGGTCAAAAACGCCCTTGACGAGGGCCGGCGCATCCCCGGTTTCGGCCACCGCGTCTACAACGTCAAGGACCCGCGGGCGGTCATCCTCGGCGAGAAGTCAGAGGAGCTGGGCGAGGCCGCGGGCGACACGAAGTGGTACGAGATGTCCGTCGCCATCGAGGAGTTCATGAAAGCGGAGAAGGGCCTCGCGCCGAACGTCGACTTCTACTCGGCGACGACCTACTACCAGATGGGAATCCCCATCGACATCTACACGCCCATCTTCGCGATGAGCCGCGCCGGCGGCTGGATCGCCCACGTCCTCGAACAGTACGAGGACAACCGCATCATCCGACCCCGCGCCCGGTACGTCGGCGAGACGGACCTCGCGTACCCCCCGCTCGACGAGCGGTAGGACGGTACGACCCCGCCCGCTCGCTCCGCCGTCCGCTCCCCCGACTCCGCTCTCACCCTTCGGCCGCTCCGCCGTCCGCTCCCCCGACTCCGCTCTCACCCTTCGGCCGCTCCGCCGTCCGCTCCCCCGACTCCGCTCTCAGCCGCTCGCTCGCTCAGCCATCATCCGCGCCGCCCTCCCGGCCCAGTCGCCGTAGCGGAAGCCGTACGCCACGACCAGCGCCATCCAGAGGTAACTGAGGCCCACCCCCGCGTACGCGCCGACCGGCCCGTGGCCGAGCACCTCGCCGGCGAGGTAGGTGACCCCGAGCATGAAGCCGAACGTCCCCGTCGTCCGCGCGAGGAACGGAACCCGGGTCTCGCCGGCCCCCTGCAGCGCGCCCGAGAGGACGGTGAACGTGACGCGGAAGGTGGCGACGAGGCCGAACACCTGCGCGAACCGCGTCGCGTAGTGGACCGTCGCGGGGTGGTCTGTGAGCAGGCGGACGAACCAGTCGGCGGCGAAGACGAGTCCGAGGCCGACGAGCCCCACCGTCGCCACGCCGAGTGCGGTGACGGCCCACCCGTCGAACCGCGCGCCGTCGGGGTCGTCTTCGCCGAGGGACTGCCCGACGACGACGCTGGAGGCGACGTGGTAGCCCCGTCCGAGCGGACCGGTCACCTGCTGGTACATCCGCCTGCTGATCTGGAAGCCCGCGTTGACGGCCGTGCCGAACCCGAGCAGGAGCGCGTTGAAGGGGAACTCCGCGAGCGTCGCCGCGACCCCCTCGCCGATGCGGGGCGTGCTGACGACGAGTAACTGGCGGGCGATGGTCGGGTCCCGCGGCCGGACGAACCCGGCGGCGGTGTCGGTCCACCGTATCGCGGCACAGAGCGCGGTGGCCGTGACGACGTTCGCGGCGGCCGTCGCCGCCCCGACGCCGACGATTTCCAGACGCGGCGCGCCGAACAGGCCGAGGCCGAGGACGACGGTCCCGGCGATGTTGACGCCGTTGGCGACGACGTTCACGTACATCGGCGTCCGGGTGTCGCCGGTCCCCTGCAGGGCGCGGGCGGCGATGAGTGAGACGTGTCGCGCCGGGGCCGTGACGAACACGATGGCGAGGTACGTCCCGCCGAGGCGGGTGACCGTCGGTCCGGCGCCGAGGAGGGCTAGCAGGTCGTCGCCGAAGAGGAGCCCGGCGACGGCGAAGGGGAGACCGAAAAGCGCACCGAGGAGAACCGCCTGCGTGACGGCCTCGTCTCGCGTCGCCGCCGCGCCCCGGCCCGTGTCCTGACTGGACAGCGCGATCGCGCCGCCGCCGAGGCCGAGGCCGATGCGGAGGGGAAAGCGGGCGTAGAGGTCTGCGAGTCCGATGGCGACGACGGCCGCGGGCGAGAACAGCGCCGTGACGATCACGTCGGTCGTCCGCATGAGCGTCCGGAACGTCTGCGCTGCCATCACCGGCCACGCCAGCGACAGCACCCGCCGCCACACGGTGGTGAGTCGGGAACGCACACCGGTCGGTCGGAGGCGTCTGCAATGTACCCTCCGATACCTGCGAGACGGACGACGGCCGCCGGCCGGCTCTCCGACACCTCCGTCACTCGCGACTGCGCCCTCGCACCCGACGGACCGCGGCCAAGACGACGACTGCGACGGCCGCACCGACCGCGTTGGTGAGCGCGTCTGCGGGGTCGCACGCCCGCGACGGAATCGGATACTGGAGCGCCTCCACGACGAGCCCGAAGCCGACGCTCGCCAGCGCCGCCACGAACAGGCCGCGGTCGGTCGTCGCGCCGAGCGCACGGGCGACCAGCAGCGTCAGCGTCGCGTAGGTCAGCGCGTGGACCCACCTGTCGACGGTGAGGAGACCGAGGGGACCGACGGCGGCGAGTCCCGCGCCCCCCTGAGGCGGCGCGACCAGGGAGGCGACGAGCGTGGCCGCGGCCCAGCAGACGGCGAGGGCGACGGCGACCGGTCGCTCACGGACGCGTTCGCGGAGGCGCATACCCGGGTCTCGGGTCACGAGGTAAAAACGACGGCGGAGTTCCCTCCCGGTCACGGGGCGGACACGACGGTGGCGTTCCACGCGCCGACTGCGGCGGAGAGCGCGTCGACGGTCCGCCCGGCACCTCCCCACCGAGCGACCGCCCTCCCTCCGGGTCGGACAGAGACAAGTGCGCCCGCCCCCTCGTCGTTCCCATGGACCTGTTCGTCTACGGGACTCTCACCGATCCGGGGCGCGTCGACGACGTGGTCGACGCCTACGCGTACCTCGGTCCGGCGGTCCTCGACGGCCTCCACCCGGTCGAGGGGCGGTACCCCACGCTCGCGCCGGGCGGGCGGACCGGCGGTCGGCTCCTCCGCGTCGACGACGTCTCGGCGGTCGACCGGTACGAGGGCGTCGAGAGCGGCCTGTACGTCCGCGTGTCGGTGCCGGTCCACGGCGGCGACGAGGCGGCGGTGTACGTGGGCGACCCGGAGCGCCTCGGCGCGGACGCGACGTGGGGCGGGGCGGGGTCGTTCCGGGAACGAGTCGGGCGGTACGTCGCCGACGCCGGCGTCGTCGTCAGGCCGAGCGACGCCGGTCGGTGACGCTCGAACGACGCGCGTCTGACGGCCGCCCCCGGGGCCGCCGCGTCGCGCGGTTTTACTTTCACTGCGCCTTCAGGACGTTTATATACCTCCACCTCACAATGACACTTGCACGTCACACGCGTGCATTCCCCCATTCCCCTTCCTTCTTCCCCCGAGACCCGCGTAGCGACCGCCCCGCCGACGCGTCCGAACCGTGCGACCGCGTGCGACTCTCCCGCCCCGGTCGGGTAAACCGTTAACAGCCACGGGTCGCTACTGTCGGTATGCTCTCGTTCGACGACGTTCTCGCCGCACGCGACAGAATCTACTCCGTCGCCCGCCGGACGCCGATGCAGTACTCCCACACGTTCTCGGACCTCGTCGGCGCCGACGTGTACCTGAAGCTAGAGAGCCTCCAGCGGACCGGGGCATTCAAGATTCGCGGCGGGATGAACCGCATCGCCACGCTCTCCGAGGCCGACCGCGAGGCGGGCGTCGTCACCGCCAGCGCCGGCAACCACGCGCAGGGCGTCGCTCTCGCCGCGACGCGCTCCGGCGTCGACTCGAAGATCGTGATGCCGGAGCACGCGCCCATCTCGAAGGTGAAAGCGACCGAGCGCTACGGGGGCGAGGTGGTCCTCCACGGCACGGACTACAACGAGGCGGCCGCCCACGCCCACGAGATAGAGGCCTCCGAGGGGCGCACCTACGTCCACGCGTTCGACGACGAGATGGTGATGGCCGGACAGGGGACCATCGGCCTCGAGATACTCGATGACTGCCCGATGGCCGACGTGGTCGTCGTCCCCATCGGCGGCGGGGGGCTCGTCTCCGGCATCGCCACGGCGATCAAAGCGCGCCACCCGGACGTCCGCGTCGTCGGCGTGCAGGCGGAGGGGGCCTCCTCTGCCGCCGAGTCGCTCCGGAAGGGCTACCGGACCGAACTCGACAGCGTCGACACCATCGCCGACGGCATCGCCACGCGGTCCGTCGGCGAGAAGACGTTCCCCATCATCCGGGAGCGCGTCGACGACGTCGTCACCGTCACGGACGAGGAGATCGCCGTCGCGGTCACGTATCTCATCGAGCGCACGAAACTCCTCGTCGAGGGCGCGGGGGCGGTCCCGCTCGCGGCGCTCCTCGCCGAGAAGGTGGACGTCGGCGCAGACGAGACGGTCGTGCCCGTCCTCTCGGGGGGGAACATCGACCTGAACACGCTCACGACGGTGCTGATGCGCGGCCTCGTCGCCAGCGGTCGCTACCTGAAGATCCAGACCGTGCTGAAAGACCGGCCGGGCGCGCTGCTCGACCTCGCGGACGTCATCGCCGAGAACCGGGCGAACATCTACGCCATCCACCACGACCGGACCTCGAAGAACGTGGCGATGAACGCCGCCGAGGTCGAACTCGACCTGGAGACCCGCGGACACGAACACGTCGCCGAACTCCTCGACGCCCTCGAGGCTCACGGCTACGACGTGGAAATACTCGCTTAACTCCTCCCGCGGCGACCCTCCGTTCCCGTTGCTGTCACCAAAGCACCGGTTTTCCTGTCAATCGTCTCATTAGCTAATACGCTCTGCGCTGTGGGGTGTGGTACCCGGATTCCCGGGAAGCATCACGCATGAGTGACAACGAACCAACTTTCGAACTCTCGCGGCGGACACTGATGGCGGGGCTCGGTACCATCGGTGTCGCGTCGGCGGGGGCCGGCATCGGGACCACCTCCTTTTTCTCGGACGAGGAGCGGTTCGACGGCAACGAGCTCGTCGCCGGCGAACTCGACCTGAAGGTGGACTGGCAGACCAGGTACTACGGACCGCAGGAGTCGGAGGTCTACGGTGCTGCGGGTCGCCCGTACGTGAACGCGTACCCGGACGAGGACGGCGACGGGAAGCAGGACGCGATCCGGACGCGTTCTGCTATCGCCGACGACGAGTACGGGACGACCGAACTCGGCTCGCTGAGCGATTCGGAGCGGCAGACCGTCGAGCGCATCTTCCGCGACCAGTTCGCGGACCGGAGCGACGGCGACGCGCCGATACTCGACCTGAACGACGTGAAACCCGGCGACCACGGCGAGGTGACGTTCAGCCTCCACCTCTTCGACAACCCGGGCTGGATTCAGCTGTTCGGCGAACTGCTGAAGAACGCGGAGAACACGATAACGGAGCCGGAGGCATCGGACCCGGACGAGGACGACGACGAGACCACGCCCGAAGAGGACCGGGAGGGCGAACTCGCACAGACGATCAGGGCGACGGTCTGGTACGACGAGGACGGCGACAACGAACTGGACAGGTACGACGGCGACGGCGATATCCAGGAAGGCGTCATCGCCGAGGGCACGCTGAACAACGTCCTCGCGCGCCTCCGCGGCGGCGTCACGCTCGACGGCGACCGGACCGAACCGAGCCGCCAGCCCTTCGAGAACTCGACGACACACCACCTCGGGTTCAAGTGGGAGCTGCCGGTCGACCACGCCAACGAGATACAGACCGACTCGGTGTCGTTCACGCTCGGCTTCTACACCGAGCAGTACCGGCACAACCCGGCGGGCCCGTCGCCGGAGCCGTACCAGGACGAGCTCCCGTCGATTCCGACCGTGGACGCGACGGCGGACGGCAGCTCCGTGCCCCTCACGATGCAGCAGGCCACCCACAGGTTCCACGAGGACCTCCCCGCGACGACGGTGTGGGGCTACCACGACGGCTATCTCGGACCGACCATCGAGGCGCGGGCGGGCAACGAAGTCACGGTCGAGTACACCAACAGCCTCCCGCCGGACCACCTGCTCCCGGTGGACACGACGCTGCACGGCGCCGACGGCACGCCCGCGGTCCGCAACGTCCCGCACCTCCACGGCGGCAACGTCCCCGACGAGGTCGACGGCTGGCCCGCGGCCTGGGTCACACCCGACGGACAGGTCGGGAGCGGGCCGGGGACCGGGAACGTCGACACGTCGGGGAGCGCACCGGTCATCTCCTACACCTACCCCAACACGCAACCGGCCTCGCAGCTCTGGTACCACGACCACGCGCTCGGCATCACCCGGCTGAACGTCTACGCCGGCCTCGCGGGGCTCTACACGCTCCGCGACCAGACGGAACTCGACCTGCTCGAGGAGAACCGGGGGGACGGCACCGGGCTCCCGAGCGGCGACTACGAGATACCGCTGGTCCTGCAGGGCAAGAGCTTCGAGGAGGACGGCTCGCTGGCCTACCCGGACGGGTCCGACCTCGAGGACCCCGAGGGCGACAACCCCTCGCCGAGCGCCGTCCCCGAGTTCTTCGGCGACACCGCCGTCGTCAACGGCAAGGCGTGGCCGTACCTCGAGGTGGAGCCGCGCAAGTACCGGTTCCGGATGATAAACGCCTGCAACTCGCGGTTCCTCAGCCTGAAGCTCTACGAGTGGGACGAGAACAGCCACACGTTCGATAAGGACTCCCCCGGCCCGGGGTTCACGCTCGTCGGCACCGACGGCGGCCTGCTGGAGAGCCCGACCGACGTCCCGGACAGGCTGCTGATGAACCCGGCGAACCGGTTCGACGTGGTTATCGACTTCTCGGGGTACGAGGGGCAGGACTTCGTGCTGCACAAC
>JBDGSQ010000006.1:0-1711 GCA_042217455.1 Haloferacaceae archaeon
GGCGCTGAATCAGGAGCGGCACCGCGTGCTTGCAGAGGAGCATCGGCCCGCGGAGGTTCGTCGCCAGCGTCCGGTCTAGCTGTCGCGTCGGTTCCGCGACGATGTCGTCGCCGTCACCGCCGACGCCGGCGTTGTTCACGAGGACGTCGAGGCGGTCGGCCTCCTCGTAGATGCCGTCGACCGCCGCCTCGACGTCGCCCTCCTGGGTCACGTCGAGGAGGACGTGTCGCTGGTCGTCGGGTATCTCGTGGCTCGCGCTCCGGGTACCGGCGTAGACCGTCGCGCCGAGGGCCGCGAGGTCGGCGGCGATCTGCTCGCCGATGCCCCGGTTCGCACCGGTGACGAGGGCGACCTGTCCGTCGAGGGAGTCGTAGAGCTCCGGCGTCGGGTTCGTGGCGTCGTCCGCGGTCATCGTTCCCCCCTCGGGACCCGACCGGGATAGGGCTTTTCAGGTCGGAACGGCGGAGTGGCGGGGAGGATCACGGCGAGGTGGCAGGCCAGAAGCCGGGAGAACGCTTTTCGCCCCGGCCCGCACACCACCCTGCCGTGGCGACGATACACTTCGACCTCGACGGGACGCTCCTCCGCCTCGAGCGCTCCTACGAGGAGCTATTCGCGACCGCCTGTGAGGCGGCGGGCGCGCGACCCGCGGACGTGGCGGCGGCCAGCGACTTCTACACCGAGCGGCTCTTCGAGCACTTCCGCGGTCTCGCTGACGAGCCGTACCGGCGCGCGGTCGGCGAGACCGTCGCCGAGTTCCGGCTCGACGCCGACCCCGACGCCCTCGCGCGGGCGCTCCTCGACGCCGAGATCGAGGGACTGACCGTCCCGCCCGGGACGCGGGACGCGCTCTCCGCGCTGGCCGACGAACACGTACTGGGCGTCCTGACCAACGGCGTCGGCGACGTCCAGCGGGCGAAACTCGCAGCCCACGACCTCGCGGCTCACTTCGACGCCGTCGTCGCCTCCCACGACGTCGGCGCGCTGAAGCCGGCCGCCGCCATCTTCGAGCACGCCCGCGAGCGACTCCCGGCGGACCGGCACGTCTACGTCGGCGACAGCGCGGCCCACGACGTCGTCCCCGCGGCCGAACTCGGGTTCGGGACGGTCCACGTCGTCGAGGACGTCGCAGACGGCTCCGACGCCGCCGACGCCGTGATCGAACCGGGCGAGTACGCCGGTGTTGGCGACGTGGTCGCGTGAACCGGGCGCGCCGCCTCGCTGCGCGAATCGAGCGCCCCGCCTTCGCTACTCGACGCGCACGGAGAGCGGGTCGAACGCCGACCCGGTCCAGCGCCACGCCCGAACCTCCGGGTCGTCGGGGCCGAGGCCGACGATGAGGTAGACGTACCCCGTCCACGTCGCCCGCTCGCGGTCGGTCGCACTCGGGCGCGCGCGGCTCTCCGGGTGGGAGTGGTAGAAGCCGACCACGTCGTCGCCGGCGGCCTCGACAGCGTCGACTGCGTCCATCGTCTCCGCGGGGTCGAGTTCGTACGCGGTCCGGGGAGTGTCGGCGACGTTCGAGACCCGACGCGTCGACCTGACCCGGTCGCCGCCCTCCCCGTCGCGGGTTCCGACGAGGACGCCGCAGACCTCCGCCGGGGGCGACTCGCGACCGCCCTCGCGGGCGTGTGACAGGAGTTCCTCACGCGCGCTCGCCGCGAGGACGAGCGTCGAGGCGTTCTGTGTCACGGGTCGTCGACGTCGGTGG
>JBDGSQ010000006.1:1811-4168 GCA_042217455.1 Haloferacaceae archaeon
GTCACGGGTCGTCGACGTCGGTGGGTTCGTTCTGAGTCACGGGTCGCGGCGGTGTCGGCTCACTCGAAGTCGCGGCGCATGGCTATCTCGAACCACGGGCAGAGTCGCAGCTGCCGGTACCACTGGGGGTGTTCGTGGAGGTGTTCGTAGTCGGCCCAGAGGAGGCCGGCGATCTCGTCTTCGTCGGGGTCGAGGCTGGTGTCCTCGAGGGTGACTTTCAGGACGGCACAGACCTCCCACTCGAGGCCCTCGTTCTCGTAGTAGCGCCTGTACTCGAACTTGTCCGTCACCCGGAGGTCGGAGTACTGGCCGGGGGTGATGCCGAGTTCCTCTTCGAGTCGCTGGCGCGTCGCGTCCGTCTGGCTCTGGCCCTGTACGGGGTGCGAGGCGACGGTGCCGTCCCAGTGCGTGTCCCAGAGGCGCTTTCCGGGCGCGCGCTGGGCGAGCAGGATGCGGCCGTCGGGGTCGAACACGAGCGCCGTGAACGCCCGGTGGCGGACGCCCTCGCCGGTGTGGGCCTCGAGTCGGTTGACGACGCCCGCTTCCCGGTCGTCTTCGTCGACGGCGACGACCTGCTGTTCGGCGTTCGGGTGCGCGTCGGCGTCGTCCGCCGCACCCGACGGCGATTCGCCCTCGTTCGCGCGGTCCTCGGTACTCATGCCCGTGTCATGGGAGAGGGGGACCAATTACTCTTCGATGGCCCGCGGTCAACCGAGGCGCTCGTCGAGGATGAGCCGCGTCTTCGTGTTCTTGACCTCGTCCAGCTCGCGCGCCTGCGAGATGAGTTCGTTCACCTGCCGGGTGTCCGCGGCGTCGACGACGAGGACGACGTCCATCTCGCCGCTGACCTGCCAGACGAAGTCGACCTCGTTCCACTCAGCCATCAGCTCCGACACCTCGTTCGTGTCGACGTCGACGGCGACGGAGACTTCGATCATCGCCTTGATGTTCCCGGTCCGCGTCGCGACGGTGAAACGTTCGATTATCCCCTCGTCGGTCATTCGCTCGACGCGATTCCGGACTGTCCCCTCGGAGGTGCCGACGCGGTCTGCGATCTCCGTGTAGGGCGTCCGTGCGTCCCGACGGAGGACGCCGAGGATGCGGCGGTCCAGGTCGTCCATGTCCCGTGAAGCGACCGACGGCACTTACCGATTACGAATTTCGCAACTCAGCTTCGAAAGCAAGGCTTATTTGCCCGTGTTTCGTGTGTATCTCGTAATGTCGGACGCCTACGTCGCACTGGAGGACGGCCGTGTGCTCGAAGCCCGGGGTCGCGTCTCCGGTCGCACGAACGGGGAACTGGTGTTCACGACTGCCTACACAGGGTACGAAGAGAGCCTGACGGACCCGTCCTACGAGGAGCAGGTCCTCACGTTCTCGTACCCGCTGATCGGGAACTACGGCGTCCGGGAGGAGCGATTCGAGTCCGACCGGGTCCACCCGCGGGCCGCGGTCGCGCGCGAGTTCACCGAGGACGTCGTCGAGTGGCTCGAGAGCGAGGGCGTCCCCGCCATCGACCACATCGACACCCGTGACCTCGTCACCGGCATCCGCGAGGAGGGCGCGATGAAGTGCGGCATCGCCGCCGGCCCGGACGCGACGCCCGAGGACGCGAGAGCGGAGCTCGACGCCTGCGTGGGCATGAGCGACCACGTGGACATCGGCGCGCAGGTGAGCGTGGACGAACCGGTGACCTACGGCGCGGGCGACGGGGACGGTCCCGAGGTCACGCTCGTCGACTGCGGCGCGAAACGGAGCATCGTCGAGTCGCTGGTCAACCGCGGCGCGACGGTCCACGTCCTGCCCTACGACGCCGAACCGGCGGACGTCGCCTACTACGATCCCGACCTGCTCTTCATCTCGAACGGCCCCGGCGACCCCGCGAACTTCGAGGCGACGCAGACGCTCATCGAGGAGACGGTCGGCGAGGTGCCCATCGCGGGCATCTGCCTCGGCCAGCAGGTCGTCGCCCGCGCGCTCGGGGGCGACACCGAGAAGATGGACTTCGGTCACCGCGGCGTGAACCAGCCGGTCCGCGACCTGGAGACCGACCGAGTGGTCATGACCACGCAGAACCACGGGTACTCGGTCGCCGATCCCGGCGACTCACTCGACGTGACGCAGGTGAACGTCAACGACGGCACCGCGGAGGGACTCGAGAACGACGACCTCGACATCATCACGCGCCAGTACCACCCCGAGGCGCACCCCGGCCCCCACGACTCGCTGGACTTCTTCGACGACGTCCTCGGGATGACCGAACACGACCGTCGAACCGCCGTCGTCAGCGACGACTGACCCCGGTCGTCTCCCCGTTCTCGCGGTCGCTTCTCCGTTCTCGCGGTCGCTTCTCCGTT
>JBDGSQ010000006.1:4268-11278 GCA_042217455.1 Haloferacaceae archaeon
GGTCGTCTCCCCGTTCTCGCGGTCGCTTCTCCGTTCTCGCGGTCGCTTCTCCGTTTCCTACCCTCCGCTCTCGACGCGCCGAGTCTCACGGCCGGCGCTCGCGACGCCGCGCTCGCGGTCTGGGTCTCCTTGTCGAGAGACGAAATTCTGTCCCACTGCCGGGAGCCGAAGTCCTGTTCCTACTGCCGGGAGGCGAGGTCGCGGGCCAGCACGAAGTCGGGTTCCTCGGAGACGCCGACGCGGGCGGCCGCGGTGTCGGACACCCACCGGACGCCCTCGGGAATCAGCACCCGCGTCCGGTCGGCACCGACGGCGGAGGCGTCGCGGGCGACGGCGTCGTAGAGGGCGCGCGCGGCTTCTGTGCCCTCCCACGCGGCCACGGCGTACTCGGCCCACGTCTCCGTCTCGCCGCCGTCGCGCTCCCGGTCGACCGTCCGCGTCCGCAGGGTGAACCCGCGCGTGCCGCCGCCGTCGCCGACGACGAACAGGCGGTCGTCGGCGGCGGCCTCGCGGAGTCGCCCGCGGGTCAACTCGGAGACGGCCCACGTGACTTCGTCGTCCAGCGCGAGACCGCGGAGGTGCGTCCGGGCGTCGCTCCCGGTCCAGAACGACCACGCGTCCGCCGGTTCGGCGGTGACCGAGCGGTCCGCGTCGGAGGCAGTCCCGGGGCTCGCCTCCGGGTCGGGTTCGGGGTTCGCCCACCGGAACCCGGTGGCCGGCTCGAATCCCGCGGCCCGCGAGTGGCCGAGCCCGGCGACGTTCCACGAGAAGACCATGTTCCGGGCGACGCCCGCGCCCCGTTCGCGCGCCCAGTCGAAGCCCGCCGTGACGAGGTCCAGCCCGACGTCGTGGCCGCGGTACCCGGGGTCGACGCGCATCCCCTGTAGCCACGCCTCGTACGGCGAGAGGAGCGAGACGCGGACCAGCCCCACCGCACGCCCGTCCGCGTCGGCGACGAAGGTCTGGTCCCCGTCGCCGTCCGCGGCGACCCACTCCTCGAAGACGTGCGGGACGTAGTCGCCCCCGCCCCGGTCTGCCCAGGTGTCCGTCGTGAACGACGCGACCGCGTCCCGGTCGTCCGACTCGGCCGGGCGAATCAGGGTCTCCATGTGAGACCGTCCGCCCGCACCCGGGTAAACGGTTACGACCCCGTCGCGCCCGCGTAAGCGGCCAGACGGCTCTGTGAGGACCGAAGAGCGGGGATGCGTGTGCGCCACGGCCCCACACCTATTTCTCGCCTCCCGCGCACGTCTCGGTCATGCCGTACAGCTACGAGCCGCACCACTTCGAGGACTTCGAGGTGGGACAGACGTTCCAGACCGGCGGGCGGACCATCACCGAGGCGGACCTCGTGCTCCACTCCTCGCTCAGCGGCGACTGGACCGAACTGCACACCAACCGCCACTACGCCGAGGAGAGCCACTTCGGCGAGCGCGTCGTCCACGGCCCCTACACCTTCACCGTCGTCACGGGGTTCGTCTACCGGTCGGGAATCGTCGAGCGGACCGTCCTCGCCTTCCTCGGGATGAACTACATGGACCTGCCCGCGCCGGTCCACGTCGGCGACACCGTCTCGCTCTCGATGGAGGTGACCGAGAAGCGCGAGACGGCGAGCCGGGACGACGCCGGATTCGTCACCATCGACGGGACGCTGACCAACCAGGACGACGACGTCGTCTTCGAGGGCGACATGAAGTTCCTCGTCGCGCGCCGGGAGTGAGGGCCTGTCGCCCTCGTCCTCCGGGCGTCGAACCCGTCCTCCGGGCGTCGAACCCGTCCTCCGGGCGTCGCCCCCGTTTAACTGCCGCCGCGCGCTACGCTGTGGCATGGACGTCGAAGCGTTCTTCGAGGAGATGCCGTTCGCGGACCTGCTCGGGATCGAACTCACGGCGGTGAGCGACGGCCACGCGGAGGGGCGACTGGACCTGCGCGAGGACCTGTCGTGGCACCCGGAGCGACTACTCGCCCACGGCGGGGTCACGTTCTCCCTCGCCGACACCGTCGGCGGCGCGGCGCTGGTTTCGCTGGTCGAGCGCCCGGTGCCGACAGTCGACGTGCGGGTCGACTACCTCGAACCGGGGCGGGGGTCGCTCCGGGCCGCGGCCGACGTGGCTCGCCTCGGAGGCGAGGTGGGCGTCGTCGACGTCGACGTCACCGACGGGGACGGGAACCCGGTCGCCGCAGTCAGGGGCGTCTACAAGACCGGGGAGAGCGACGCCGAGTGAACGGACCGGACCGGGGAGAGCGACGCCGAGTGAACGGACCGGACCGGAACGAGTGACGGCGCGAGCGACCGACTACCCCGGTCCGTCGTCTGCGCCAGCCGACCCGTCGAACTGCTGGGCGAAGAGGGTCTGCTGGCCCCGGTGGAGGCGTTCGAGGAAGGCCGACTTGCTGATGCCGAGTTCGGCGGCGACGTCGGCGGCCGTCACCTCGCGAGGGACGGCGAAGTAGCCCATCGAGAGCGCCGTCTCGATGGCCTCCTCCTGTCGGGGCGTGACGTCCCAGCGGGTAGCGACGCTCCCCCCGCCCTCGTCGTCGAGGGGGTACAGCCGCTCTATGCGCACGCCGACGGCCTCGCTCGCCGTGTCCACCACGCCCTGCAGGACGGCGTGACCGACGACCGCGCCGGTGAAGGTGCCGACGCCGTCCCGGTAGTGGAGCGAGTCGGCGAGGAAGCCGGCGTCGACGAGGTCGTGGACGACGCACGGCGCTTTCGAGAGACACCGGAAGTCGTCGCGGTCCTCGCCGCGGGAGACGTAGAGATAGCGGATGCGGTCGTCGTCATCGAGAGCCGCGGGGAGGCGCCCGCCGGTCGGCGCGCTGAACCGCAGGAGCGCGTTCCCGTCGCGACGCAACAGCGGCGGTCTGGCGTCGATGGGGCAGTCGGCGGCCCGGGAGGCCGCCGCGAGGGGACAGTCGTCTCCCTCGACGCGGAACTCGACGGCGAGCGACTCCCGCCTCATGCGCGTATATAGCACGGCCCGTCGTATAAACCCCGTTTATAGACTGGAGAACCGCTACCCGTGTACGCCACGTACTACCACGGAACATGGACCTCGAGACAGTCAGAGAGCGGGCCGGCCCCCGGGCGTTCGGCCCGAACGACGACCTCCCGCGGGAGTACCGGGAGGCGGCCACCCGGATGATACAGTTCCACGCGAACTCCGAGATAATGGGTGCGTACCTGGAGCGTCCGTTCATCCGACAGGCGCCGGGTCTGGACCGAAAGCTCGCGTTCAGCGCGAAGGTGCAGGACGAGATCGGCCACGGGCAACTGCTCTATCGCGCCGCCGAACTGCTCGGCATAAAGACCCGCGGGGAGATGCTCGACGAGCTCGCCCGGGGCGAGGGGAAGTTCCTCAACTGCTTTCACTACCCGATGGAGGGGTGGGTCGAGACGCCGATGATATCCTTCTTCGTCGACGGCGCGGCGATGCGCAGGCAGGCGACGCTGAAGCGGACGAGCTGGGAGCCGTACGCACACGCGATGGACAAGGTGTGCTTCGAGGAGGGCTTTCACATCAAGCACGGCGAGGACATCCTGCGCACCCTCGCCACCGGGTCGCGGGCGGAGCGCGAGCGACTCCAGGAGGCCTTCGAGGAGTGGTGGCCGCGGATCGTCCAGTTCTTCGGCCCCACCGACGACGAGAGCACCCACCACGACTTCGCCGCCGCGGTGGGACTCAAGCAGGTGTCGAACGACCGCCTCAGGCAGTCGTTCCTGAACGCCTACGTGCCGAAAGCCGAGAAGTACGGCCTCGAACTGCCGGACGTGCCGCGAATCGAGCGCGACGCGGAGACCGGCGAGTACCGGGTCCACGAGGAGGACCTGGACTGGGAGGAGTTCTGGCGGGTGGCGCGAAACGAGTACGAGGGCGGCAGACGCCAGATAGACTCCCGGCGGGCCGCCCGCGAGGCGGTCGAGTGGGTCCGGACCGCACTCGACGACGCGGAGGGCGGGCCGGCGGGCGACGCGGCGGTGGAGGGTGAGTGACCATGATATGGGAAGTGTTCAGACAGGAGCGGGCCGGAGAGTACCACACGCACTGCGGAAACGTCCACGCCCCCGACGCGGAGATGGCGACGATGTTCGCACAGATACAGCACGGCCGCCGCAAACCGACCGAGAGCCTGTGGGTCGTCCCGAGGGGGGAGGTCCACGAGGTCGACGCCGACGAGACGGCCTTCGGCGGCACGACCGACAAGTCCTACCGGTGGGCGACGACCTACAACGTCGACGCCGACTTCGCACGGGAGATCGCAGACTCCGAGCGCGAACAGGAGGAGGCAGAACGCAGGCGGGGTGAGCACTGATGGCCGACGCCGACACCGGGGCCGGCGCGGACCCACCGGCCGACCTCGACCCCGACGACCTCTCGTGTGCGGAGCGCGACGCCGTCGAGGCGCTCCTGTTCCGACTCGCGGACGACGAACTGGTCCTCGGCGAGCGGTACACCGAGTGGCAGGTCAGAGCGCCGACGCTCGAGTCGGACCTCGCGCTGGCGAACGTCGCACAGGACGAGTTCGGACACGCGCGCCTCTGGTACGACCTGCTCTCGGAGTTCGGCTACACCGAGGCCGACCTGCTGTTCGAGCGCGACCCGGCGGACTTCCGCCACGCGACGCTCGTGGAACTCCCGTTCGAGTCGGGCGACTGGGCCGACGCCGTCGTCAGGGGCTACCTCTACGACGAGGCCGAACGGCTCAGACTCGACGCCGTCGAGGCCAGTTCGGACCCGCGAATCCGGGGCCGAATCGAGAAGGTGCGCAGAGAGGAGAGCTACCACCGGGAGTACGCCCAGAACTGGCTGGAGCGCCTGACAGGCAGCGAGGGCGGACGCGAGCGCGTCCGGTCTGCGGTGGACCGCCTGTTCCCGTACGCCCAGACGCTCTTCGCCGCCGGTCCCGACGAGGAGGCGATCGTCGCGACGGGCGTGCGCACCGAGTCGCTCCCGGCCCTCCGCGCCCAGTGGCTCGACGTCACGGTGTCGTTTCTGGAGTCGCTCGGCGTCGACGTCCCGGACCCCGAGGCGGTCGAGCGACCCGACCACGTCGGGCGCGACGGGAGCCACACGGACCACTGGGCGGGACTCCACGACGAGATGACCCGCGCCTACCGGGACCTCGGCCGCACCGAAACCCGCGCCCTCGTGGAGGCATCGGACGATGTCGAGTGAGTTCGACGGCGAGCGCGGTCGAGGCGACGGCGGCGGTCGGGACGCCGACAGCCCCGACTCCGGCAGCCCCGTCGGCCCGTGTCCCTACCCCGAGTACGACCCGGCGGACGACGACGCGGGCGACCTGCCAGCGACGGGCGCAGACGCGTCCGGCGTCGAGGCGGCCGTCTGGGATGCGCTCGCGGACGTGGAGGACCCGGAGATGCCGGTGAGCGTCGTCGACCTCGGGCTGATATACGGCGTGGACGTGACAGACGGGCGCGCGACGGTCGACATGACCCTGACCTACACCGGGTGTCCGGCGCGGGGGCTGCTCACCGACGACGTCGAGTCGGCCGCCGCGGGTCCCGAGGGCGTCGCGGAGGCGGCGGTCCGCCTCGTCTGGAACCCGCCGTGGTCGGTAGAGATGGTCACCGAATCGGGCAGAGCGTCCCTGCGGGAGTTCGGACTGAGCATCTGACCATGCGCCGGAGCGACCCGAGCACGGAGACCAGCGGGGGCGACGAGCGGCCGGCGTGTCCCTACTGCGGGTCCACGAACACCGAGCGCGAGCACCCGAAGGGGCCGTCGCTCTGTCGCTCGTTGTTCGTCTGTCACGACTGCCGGGAACCGTTCGAGCGGTTCGGGTGAGCGGGCGGTCCAGCCCGGTCGGAGAGCGGGTCGGCCGACCGCGTCGACCGGACCGCACCGTTAAGCCGACGACGGGAGTAGTCCCGGTAGCGATGAACGTATGCGTACTCGGAGCGGGGACGATGGGCCGCGGCATCGCGCAGGTCGCGGCGCAGGCCGGCCACGACGTCAGACTCCGCGACGTGGAAGCGGGCCTCGTCGCGGACGGACTCGACGCGGTGGAGGCGACGCTCCGCGAGGGCGTCGACCGCGGGGCGCTCTCGGCCGCGGAGGCGGACGCCGCCCGCGACCGCATCGAGGGGACGACCGACCTCGCGGAGGCGGTCTCGGGGGCCGACCTCGTCGTGGAGGCCGTCCCGGAGGACGTCGACCTGAAGCGCGAGGTGCTGGCGGAAGCGGAGTCGCACGCGGCCGGGGACGTGATTCTCGCGTCGAACACGTCGTCGCTCCCGGTGACGACGCTCGCGGACGCGCTCGACCGACCGGAGCGCGCTCTCGGACTCCACTTTTTCAACCCCGTCCACCTGATGGAACTGGTCGAGGTCGTCGTCGCCGAACAGACGGACCCGGAGACCGTCGCTGCCGCGGAGGCGTTCGTCGAGGACGTCGGCAAGACGTCGATACGGGTCGTCGACTCGCCCGGGTTCGCCTCCTCGCGTCTCGGCGTCGCCATCGGCGCGGAGGCGATGCGGATGGTCGAAGCGGGCGTCGCTGCCCCGGACGACGTCGACGCCGCGATGGAACTCGGCTACAACCACCCGATGGGACCGCTCGAACTCACCGACGTCGTCGGCCTCGACGTCAGACTCGACGTCCTCGAGCACCTGCGCGAGGAACTCGGCGAGCGGTTCCGCCCGCCGCAGATACTGAAGCGGAAGGTCCGCGCCGGCAACCTCGGGAAGAAGACCGGCGAGGGCTTCTACGTCTGGGAGGACGGCGAGGCGGTGGAACCGGCCGATTCGGACCGGGACTGACGGCTCAGCGGCACGGCCGCCCCCTCGCCCGCGTCACGGTCGATGTCGAGGACAGACAGCGCCGGGGTTCGGGAGGGGTCGCCGCGCGTTCACGTCCACGGGACAGACCGCCTCTGCAGTTCGCCGGCGACGTCCTCGCCCATCGCGGCCGTGGGGTCGTCGAGGTTCGCGAGCGCCCACATCAGTTTCACCTTCGCGGTCCCGGGGAGCGTGTCGCCGGCCTCGA
>JBDGSQ010000047.1:0-3663 GCA_042217455.1 Haloferacaceae archaeon
CCTCGTCGATTCGGACGATGCTGAACGGGGCGTTCAAGACGAGTTCCTCGTTGAACTGCCGGGCTTCCCGTAGTTCCCGTTCGCGTTCCTTCCGCGCGGTAACGTCGCGGATGACGTCGATGCAGCCCCGAGGTCCGTCGGTCGCCGGAGACAGTCGAAACCGCGACTCGAGAACGATGCGTTCTCCGTGAGGTGTCTCGGCAGACCGCTGGAACGACCCGGTGGACGACTCGCGGTCGATGGCCCGCCCGATTCCGGTTTCCAGGTACGCGCGTGCCCCCTCGTTCACGACCAGGTCGTGGCCATGACGTTGCTGGGCCTCCTCCCGCGAGCACCCGAACCTCGCCAGCATCTCGAAGAGCCGATCGCTGCCCGTGTCGAGCCGCAGGGCCTCGTCCGGTACGGAGTCGTCATCGTCTACGGTGTCCAGGAACGTCTCATACCGGTCGAGTTTCTGCTTGCGTTCGCGTTGGACCGTAACGTCCCGGACAACGCAGACGACGCCCTCTTCGGCGGCGTGCATCGCCATCTGGACCGGAACTCGTCCACCATCCCGGCGCTCGCCGACGCCGCTCCCGCACCAATCTCTCTCACCTTCTACCCTCGTCAGTAACTGGTTCGTAGATAGCGATGTGTCGTCAGGGGTGATCAGTTCTTGCCAGGGACGCCCCACGAGTTCCTGGCCTTCCTCGTATCCGAGCATCTTTGCGAGTTCGTCATTCGCGAAGGCGACCGATTCCGAACCCACGACACTGATACCGTCCATCGAGGCTTTCGCGAGGAGCTCCCCTTCGAGTCCGATGGAAGACTTGCCCATACCAACTAGTGGTGTGTTAACTATTATCACTATTTGGGCGGCCGCGTACCACCAGTAAGAACGCGGTTTCCACGAGAAACGCGCGAATTCCCACAGTAACAGGGACCGCCGGCAAGGACCGCGGGCCGCCGGCGACGGCCAGAGCGGCCTACTCGGCGGAGATGACGTCGTCGATGCGGACGATCATCGTCGCCGCCTCGGTCGCCGACTCGATGGCCTCGCGCTTGACAGCCGCGGGGTCGAGGACGCCCGCCTCGATGGGGTCGCCGATCTCGCCCGCGCGGCCGGTGGCGATGACGCCGGCGCGTCCCTCGGTCTCGAAGAGCGAGCGGAGTTCCACGATGGCGTCGATGGGGTCCATGCCGGTGTTCTCCGCGAGCGTCCGGGGCAGAGTCTCGACGGCGTCGGCGAACGCCTCGACGGCCAGTTGCTTGCGGCCCTGCACGCCGGCCGTCTCGGTCCGGATGTAGTCGGCGATGGCGACCTCGGTCGACCCGGCGCCGGGGACGACTCCGCCCGACGAGAGCGCCGCGACGACGACGTCGACGGCGTCGTTGATGGCGCGGTCGAGTTCGTCGACGACGTGTTCGGTCCCGCCGCGGACGAACAGGGTGACCGACTCGGCGGCGGCGCCGCCCTCGACGAAGGTCAGTTCGTCGTCGCCGTAGCGGCGCACCTCGACGGACTCGAGCGACCCGAAGTCGTCCGCGTCGAGGTCAGAGACCGAGCCGAGCCGCTTCGCGCCCGTGGCGCGGGCGACGGCGCGGGCGTCGCTCGAACTCATGCTCTCGAACGCGAGGATGCCGGCGTCGGCGAGGTAGGAGGCGACCCGGTCGTCGATGTCCTTCGTACAGAAGACGACGTCGACGCCCGCGTCGCTCAGGGTCTTCGCGTAGCCGCGGAGTTCGCTCTCCTCGGCCTCGATGGCCGCGTTCAGCTGGTCCACGTCGGTGATGTGGTACTCGGCGTCGGCCTCGCCCGTGCGGACGTCGAGTTCCACGTCGAGGACCGCGACGGTGGCGTCTTCGACCTTCTTTGGCATGTTGTCGTTGACGCGCTCCTCGTCGATGATGACGCCCTCGACGAGCTCGGTCGCGCTCGACGACGCGCCAGTCCGGGTGTGGATGTGGATGCTTTCGCGGTCGATGTCGCCGTCGGTGGTGACGTGCCGGACCGCCTGTACGACCTCCGCCGCGAGGACGTCGGCGGTCACGTCGCCGGTCCCCTTGCCCGTCATGCTGGACTCGGCGACGCTCTGGAGGACGTCGTCGTCGAGTTCGTCGTCGAGGACCTGCCCCTCGATGGCCTCCTGTGCGAGGCGGGCGGCCTCGTGGTACCCCTCGACGATAACGGTCGGGTGCAGGTCGTCCTCCAGCAGGTTCTCCGCTTTCGCCAGCAGCTCCCCGGTCAGGACGGCGGCGGTGGTCGTCCCGTCGCCGACCTCCTCTTCCTGGCTCTCGGCGACCTCGACGATCATCTGGGCCGCCGGGTGTTCGATGTCCATCTCGCCGAGGATGGTCGCGCCGTCGTTCGTGATGACGACGTTCCCCGAGGAGTCGACGAGCATCTTGTCCATCCCGCGGGGACCCAGCGTCGTCCGGACGGCGTTGGCGACGGCCTTGCCGGCACGGATGTTCGAGTCCTGTGCGGCCTGTCCGTGCGTTCGGTGGCTGTCCTCCGCGAGAATGTACAGTGGCTGTTGTGTTCGTGCACCCATTATTCGTAAACCTCAGTCCGTCAATGAGTTGCGGTTCTACATATTGCTTTCGCTCCCCGTGCCGGATAATCGCACGACTGCGGCGTGAGAGCGTGAACCTGTCACGCATGCTACTCGCCGCCAGCGCCGGAACCGGTCGGCTCATACTCCGCTGTGCACACCGGGACCGGTAGGTCCATAATCCACTGGACGGACCACGCAGACGATGCTGGAACTGAACCACGGGTTCAGGGTCGTCGATGCGAACGCCACGCTGGACCCGAACTCGAGGGCCGTCGAGAACCGGGGGAGGGACATCACGCCCGAGCGACTCGAGCGCGAGTTCCACCAGGCGGGCATCGTTCGGGGGGTCGTGTCGCCGGGCTACCGCGAACCCGACGACGGGTACCTCCGGGCGAACAACGCCGTCGCCCGACTGAGCGTGGACCGCCCGTTTCTCGCGTTCGCGCGGATCAACGGCCCCCGGGACCCCGGCGAACACGCCGCGGCGCGCCTGCGCAACCTCACCGCCTCGCGCAAGGAGCACCACACCGCACCGGAGGACGTAGAGCAGTACGCCTACGACGACCGGTTCCACGGCTTCACCGTCGACCCCGTCAGAGACGGTCTCCCCGACGAGGAGACGCTCGGCCAGCTGGCGGACGTCGGTCTGCCCGTGCTGGTTCGCGGCGGCGACTCGTTCCCCCCGGAGGCCGTCGCGGCGACGTTCCGCGACCGCTCGTTCCCCGTCGTCCTCTCGGGTTACGGCGGATGCCCGCCGGAGCGACAGCGGATGCACAGTGCAATCGACCTGCTCGAGACTCACGACGGCCTCTACCTCGACACCAGCACCGTCCGCTCCCGCGACGTCCTCGAACGCGGCCTGCTCGAACATCCCGACAGAATCCTGTTCGGGAGCGGCGCGCCCGAGGTCCACCCCAACGTGGCCGTGATGGAACTGCTGACGCTCGACGTCTCCGAGGACGCGATGCGGCGGGCCTTCTCGAAGAACCCGTCCCGGGTCGTCGAGGGACTCGCCTCCGGCGACGACTCCTGAACCCGCAAACGACTCCCAGTCCAGCCGACGACGGTTCCCGAACCCGACGACGGCAGGCCCTTACCTCACGGCTCTCGCACTCCCGACCCTCAC
>JBDGSQ010000047.1:3763-11182 GCA_042217455.1 Haloferacaceae archaeon
CCTCACGGCTCTCGCACTCCCGACCCTCACTCCTCGCGCCAGTCGTAGCGGGCGACGGCCCGGTCGCGTCGCGCCGAGAGTCCGTTCGGGTTCCGGCGAGGGGACCGGTCCCGCGCCCGCGCTCGCATCCCGGCACCGCCACCCTCCAGCACGCCGGTGGCGACGTCGCGCCCGGATCCGATTGCGGTGGTGAGCGGAACCTCGCCGCCGACGACCCCGCGCAGGGCGTCGAAACCGTCAGAGACGGCGTGGGAGACGATACGGCGGGCGACAGTCGGCCTGAGCCCGTAGTTCTTCACGAGCCGGTAGGTGAGCGCGCGGTACTTCCACCCCCAGTCGTGGTCGGCGACGTCGCCGTCGGCCTCGTACTCCCGGCGGACCGCCATCTCTGTCCCCCACGACACCTCGTATCCGAGGGCGGCGAGTCGGTGGGCCGCGTCGCGGGCTCCGCCGGTCTGGAGGTACTCGTCGAAGCCGTCTGCGTCGTCGAGGACGGGCCGCCGGAACGCCACGTTCTCGCCGTTGAAGTACGCGACCTCCCGGTCGTTGATGGTGCGGCGCTCGGGGTCCTGCGTGGTCCTCCCTACCCGGAGCGTCTGCTGGACCGGCCCGGTCGCCACGTCCGCCTCGGCGAGGCCGGCCTCGACCGCCTCCCGCCACGTCGGTTCGACGACGAGGTCGTAGCCCACGAAGGCGACGGCGTCACCGGTCGCCGCCTCGATGCCGGCGTTCCGGGCCACGTTCAGGGTCCTGTCGGACAGTTCGACCAGAACGGCGACGTCCTCTCGGTCGCGTACCATGCCGGTCGTCCCGTCGGCCGAGGGACCGTTCACGACGACGACCTCGGCGTCGGGCGCGTGTTCCGCCAGCGAATCGAGACTGGCGGCGAGGCGGTCCCGACCGTTCAGCGTCGGAACCACGACCGAGAGATTCATGCGGAGACGTAGAACGTGAGGGATTTAAATTGATTCGACTCGGGTGCCGCCGCGCGTCCCCGTCCGCGTCGACGAAGCAGTCCCCCGTGTCGACCTGGCGAGGTCGCTCAGGCGTCGCCGTTCACGACGGCGTTCCAGTACGAGACGGAGGCGAGGCGGTCGCCGAACGGCGAGCGCTGGACGGCCACGTCGAGGTCGCGGAACACGCTGGCGAGGTCGTTCGGAATCTCCCGGTAGAAGCCGTACGGCAGGACGAAGTCGTGTTCGGCGGTCGAGAGGTCGAGTCCGGCGTCGGCGAGGAGTCTGTGGACCTCGTCGCGGGAGTAGAGCCGCGACCCCATCGGGAGGAGCCAGTTGTAGAGGACGCGCGTGCTGAAACCGTTGAACGTGTCGAAGAACACCTGTCCCTTCGAGACGCGGCGCATCTCCGCGAGGAACTTCGCCGGGGTGTCTGCGAGGTGGAAAAACCGCATCGCCAGCACCGCGTCGAAGTGGTCGTCGGGGAACGGGAGCCGTGCGGCGTCGCCGCGGAGGAACTCGATGTGGTCGGCGACGCCGGCGGCCCGCGCCTTCTCGCGTCCCTGTGCGAGCATCGCCCGAGAGATGTCGAGTCCGACGATGTTCGCCCCCCGCTCTGCGAGCATGACGGTGAACCGGCCGGTCCCGCAGGCGATCTCGAGGACGTCCTTGTCCTCTACGGACCCGAGGGCGTTCAGCACCGCCTGCTTCTCGCGGCGGTCGATGAGGCGGCCGCCGTTGGAGAACCGCTTTGCCTCGTACTCCTCGGCGACTTCGTCCGCCTGATACCACTCCTTTCCTTTCACGCTATCGGTGATTCCACGCTGGGGGACTAAAACCGTACTGGAACCGAATCCTCGCCGGCGGAATTATGCGGGCTGGTAACGTAGGACCAGGTATGCCCGTCTGCCGACACTGCGGCGCGGAACACGACGCTGCCGACCTCACGCGCCACGAGATGCCGGGCCTCGTGCTGGTCCACTGCCCCGACTGCGAGCGGCTGCTGGGCCGGTACCGCCGACACGGCGACGACCCGCAGACCGACACGCTCAGGGACCGTCACCCCGCACCTTAGATTGATATTAACACCTTAGCATGTCTGCATTGTATTGTCACACATGGAGCTAACCTTTACCACGGTGAGCGCCAGAGCCACCGTCATGAGCACCAGTACTGCAGACGCGAGCCGTGGTGAGGTTCTGTCGGAATCGGAGTACAGAGACCGCCTGCGCGACCTTCCCCCGAGCGCGAAGCTCGTCGCGAAGGTCCTCGAGGGCGACGCCCCGCTCTCGCAGGGCGAACTCGCCGAGGAGTCGCTGCTCCCCGACCGGACGGTCCGCTACGCCCTCAACCGCCTCGAGGAGGCCGGCATCGTCGACTCCCGCTACAGCTTCAAGGACGCACGGAAGCAGGTCTACTACCTCCGGACCTAGTTTCGGTCTCCGACCGTCGGCTTTGCCGACCCGTCGCCGCGGTCTCCTCGACCAGTCGTCATCGCCGACCCGTCGGTACGGTCTCCGTTTCGCGGTCCCCCGCGCCGACGCGTCGGCCCGGTCTCCGCCTCGCAGTCTCCCGCGCCGGTCCGGTGGGTCCCGCTCCCGGAACGGACAGCCATTTCTCCCCGGCGGCGAACGTCCATCCGTGAACGTCTACCGAGTCCCCGTCGGCGTCGACACCCGCGCCCCGACGGGCGAGACGAACGCGTACCTCGTCGGCGAGTCGGAGGCGCTCCTCGTCGACCCGCCCGCCCGGAGCGACGCCCTCGACGACGCGGTCGCGGCCCGCGACGTCGCACACGTCGCGGTCACGCACACGCACGCGGACCACGTCGGCGCGGTCGCCCACTACGCCGCCGAGACCGGAGCGACGGTGTGGGCCCGCCGCGGCCGCGAAGCGCGGTTCGAGCGCGCGACCGGGCGCGCGCCGGACGCCTCCCTCGCCGGGGGGACCCGCATCCGGACCGGCGCGGGCCCGGTGACGGTCCGGGACGCCCCCGGACACGCGCCCGACCACGTCGCCTTCGAGACGGCAGACGGGGTCCTCTGCGGGGACCTCGCCGTCGCGGAGGGGAGCGTGGCCGTCGGCGCACCCGAGGGCGACCTCCGCGCGTACCTGACCTCGCTCCGGCGACTCCACGCCCGGGACCCCGCGCGACTGTACCCCGGACACGGCCCGGTGGTCACCGACCCGCGCGAGACGCTGTCTCGCCTCGTCGCGCACCGACTGGCGCGGGAGCGACGCGTCGAGGCCGCCGTCGGTGGGGGCGCGCGGACCCTCGACGACGTTCTCGACGCGGCGTACGAGAAGGACCTCGCCGGCGTCCGCGACCTCGCGCGAGCGACGGTGGAGGCGCACGTCGAGAAACTCGCGGTGGAGCGGCGAGTCGACTGGGACAGAGCGAACGGGACCGTGACGCCGCGCTGAGGGCCGACCGCCGCGGCGACGACGTTTTGTGCGTGCCGGCCCCGGGTTGGCGTATGCCGAGTCTGGAGGCCGACCTCGAACGCGCCCGCGAACTCGACGTGGGCGACCTCGCCGACGCCGTCCAGTCCATCGGGTTCGAGTGCACTCGCTGCGGCGCGTGCTGCACGGCCCACGAGACGGCGAGCGGCGAGCGAGAGCCACACACCGCGACGGTGTTCCCCGACGAGATCCGGCGGCTGACGGGCGCGGAAACGGACGCCGCCGGCGAAGTCGGTTCCGGCGGTGACGACGGCGAAGACGGCGACGTCGACGAGGGAGGCGAAGCGGACCGCTCCGGTGGTGATGGCGACGGCGGCGGCGACGCCGGCGAGTCGGAGGGACCAGACCGCTCCGGCGGCGACGAGTCGCTCGACTGGCGCGACGTGGCCCGGCCGATGCCCTTCGGACTCCGGGAGGGGTCGAACGGACCGGAGGGAGAGACGTTCGAGTGGGCGCTCCAGGTCGACGACTGCGGGGACTGCGTCTTCTACGCCGAGGAGGACGGCGTCGGGGCCTGCACGAGACACGACGACAGACCGCTCATCTGCCGGACCTACCCCTTCAGCGTCGCGCTCCCCGGGACGTCACAGCCGATGGGCGAGCCGGTCGACGAGGAGGGCGTCGTCCGCGCCCACGAGTGCGAGGGGCTCGGGCGCGACATCGACCGCGAGGACGCCGAGGAGCTCGCGCGGACGCTCAAAGCGCGCGCCGTCCGCGAACTGGAGGAGGCAATCGCGGTCCGTGAGAACTACGAACCCGCCTCGCCCGACCCGGGGTCGGTCGTCGTGCACGACTCGGAAGGGGCAAAGCGGCCCGACGGAGCGCCGTACGAGGGCTGATCTCGGCGGTACACATTTAACGGTAGCAATCAAGGACCGGGATGGAGGTCTACACTGTGGAAATCTCAGATAAACTCCTGTGTCTGTTCAGCTCCGACGTTCGCTCCCGGGACGACACGTACGTCGTCGAAGTTCCCCGGAGAGAGGTAGAGAACGGCTCTATCGAACCTGGAGAGACGTACAGGGTTGCGCTCATCGCCAGCGAACGGCCCGAGTCGACCGAGAAAAACGAGACCGAAGAGCGCCAGACGTCCGAGCCCCAGCCCCCGGTCGAACCCGGCGAGATGCGCTACGTGGAGATAGAGGACATCGGGAAACAGGGAGACGGCATCGCTCGCGTCGAACGCGGGTACGTCATCATCGTCCCCGGGGCCGACATCGGCGACCGCGTGAAGGTCGAAATCACCGAGGTGAAGTCCAACTTCGCCGTCGGCGAGATCATCGAAGAAGATTTCTAGGCGCTCTCTCGGACCGTCCCGTTCCCGACCGAACCGTCGTGACGGGCGCGGCGGTCCACCGGCTTCAGCTGGCCCGACCGCACCACCGACGAGGACCCTCTCGCCCGCCCGGAGCCCAGAACGCATTTCTCCGCCGGGTGCGACCGTCGGTACATGGAGAAAGTGACCCTCGAAGAGGCGTTCGCGTCGTTCGACGACCACTGGTCCCCCCGCCTCGCCGCCGAACTGAACGGGCAGGCCGTCAAACTCGTCACGGTCGAGGGCGAGTTCGTCTGGCACCACCACGACGAGGCCGACGAGTTGTTCTACGTCGTCTCGGGGTCGCTCCGCATCGAACTCCGCGACGAGGCCGACGTCGAACTGGAGGAGGGCGAACTGGTCGTGATTCCGGCCGGGGTCGAACACCGCCCCGCCGCCGACTCGGAGGCGGACGTCCTGCTGTTCGAGCCGGCGGAGACCAGAAACACGGGCAACGTCGAGTCCGAGCGGACGGCGGACGTCGCGCGACTGTCGACCGACGAGTAGGCCGGCGGGACGGCCTACTCCGCGCGCTCTCTCGACTCCGCGACGGTGAACCCGGAGATGTCGACGTCGACCGCGTCTGCGAGTTCGGCCGGGGAGTCGTAGGGGCGATTCACGATGACGTCGCCGGCCCGCTTGCGGCCGAGCCCCGGAATCGCGGTGAGCTCGTCCATCGAGGCGCTGTTGAGGTCGAGCGGATGCGGGACGCCGGTCACCGACCGGTAGCCGTAGTCGACGACGGCGACGTCCGCGACGCGGCCGAGTTCCCGCTCGCCCGGGACGGCGACGAGGAGCGGGTAGGTCCCCAGCTGTCGGCCGAAGGTCCGGCCGTCCCGGTGGTACTCGTAGTGGACGTTCGGGAGGACGGTCCCCGGCGGGGCGACCCGGCAGAGCATCGGCCGGTCTACCTCCTCGCGGACCTCGCGTTTGTACCGCTTGAACTGCTTTTTGTGCTCCTGTGCGATGGTCGCGCCGGTGTCTGACATCTCCGTCCCGTCGAAGGCCATCACCTGTCGGATGTTGATGCGCCGGAGCAGCAGCCCCTCGTCGAGGACGCGCCGGAGGAACCGCCTGTTGTACTCGAAGGTCTCCTCGCGCTCGCCTTTCAGGCCGTGCAGGAGGTTGATGCCCGGGAGCAGTTTCGGGAGTCGGTTCGCCGCGTCGGCGCCCGTGGTCGGTCCGACCTCCGGGTCGTCGCCGGGTCGCCATCCCCCCTCCTCGTTGACAACCTTCACCGCCTCGAACGCCTCGTCTCCGGTGACGAGCAGGTTGTTCTCCTCCTGTACGACGGGGTCGGCGGATTCGAGGCCGAACGCGGCCGTGTCGCCGGCGGTGTTGTGCTCGGCGATGACCCGGATGGCCTCGCGGGACGCCTCGGGGTAGTCGACGATGGTCACCGGGTTCATGTTGTCGAGGTGGAGCGTCCCGAGGTCGGGGGCCACCTCTCGGATGCCGCCGTAGAGACGCCGGAGGGCGTCGGGGTTCGGGGCCTCCCCGTCGCCGCCGAACGCGAGGATGTCGGCCTGTCGGCCCAGTCGGAAGTGGCGGACGCCCCGCTCGTAGAGCCGTTCGACCTCCCGGACGACCGACTCGGCGGTGCGGAACGCCGGGTTGCCGTACAGCGGTTCGGTGCAGAACGAACACCGGTAGGCGCACCCGCGGGAGGTCTCCAGTTCGGCGATGAGGTAGTCGGGGTGGTTCGGGTGCTGTTCGACGACGAACGCGCCCCTCGCGGCCCAGCGGTCGAGTTCCTCGTTGTCGCGCATCCGGTCGCCGAACCCCTCGAATCCGCTGTCGACCAGGTCGTAGACGGCGGCCTCGACGTCCCCCTTGGCGACGAAGTCGTAGTCGAGGTCCCGGCGCTCGGTCTCGACTGCGCCCGCGTTCTCGTCGCCGACGCCGAACCGGACGGGTCCGCCCATCAGCGTCGTCCCGTCTGCGGTCCACGCGAGCTCCCGCACCTCGTCGGGTTCGGCCGGCGTCCCGCCGACGTACTTGCCGGGGACGGTCATGCCGCCGAGGTAGACCAGCAGGTCCGCGTCGGCGACGTCGGCCCACTTCCGGCGGTCGTCGCGCAGTTCGTCGATGGTGTGGTAGGTGACGTTCTCCTCGGGGACGCCCGCGTCGACGAGCGCACCGGCCGTGAACCGCGGGTACGTGGAGACGTACGGCGGCACGCCGAAGTGCGCCGGTTCGTCCACGTACCCGTCGACGAGCGTCACCGTCGCGTCGGCCGGGTCAGTCATGGACGTGCCTTGACGACGAGCGCGTAAAACCGTGCGGTTCCGAATCCCGGCGTCTCGGACGACGAGGAGGGTCGATGCGAAGCGCCGGTCGGTGCGGACTGCCGGTCGATGCGAAGCGCCGGTCGGTGCGGACTGCCGGTCGATGCGAAGCGCCGGTCGGTGCGGACTGCCGGTCGGTGCGAAGCGCCGGCCCGTGCGGACCGCCGAGGGGCAGTCGAGCGGGCCGTCCCGGAGCGGCCGGAGGCGACCCGAGGCGGTGCGAGAGCGCTGTGGAAACCGCCGTCCCACGTCACTTATGCCGGTGGCTGTCCTATCTGGACACATGCCCGCCACCCTCGAGGTCAAGTGCACGAGCGAGGACTGCGAACTCGACATGTTCGAGATGCACTACACGTACGACATGCCCGACGACGTGACCGTCGCGGACTTCTCCTGTCCG
>JBDGSQ010000096.1:0-11071 GCA_042217455.1 Haloferacaceae archaeon
GGATGACTGTGGAGCGGTGGCGGATGACCGTGGAGTGGAGTCGGATGACTGTGGACCGGTGGCGGGCGACTCCCTCCCTGTTCTGTGACGCGGCGGTGGTTCCACCGACAGACCGATTACGCCCCGAACCGTACTGTCGGCGACGGATGAAGCGACTCTTTCTCAGCATCGACCTCCCGGGGGCGTTCGCAGACGGCGTCGCCGAGATACAGGAGCGACTCCGCGACGCCGAGGGGCTCAGATTCGTCGACCCCGCACAGGCCCACGTGACGATGAAGTTCCTCGGCGACGTCGAACCGGACCGCATCGACGACGTCGAGTCCGCCGTCGAGACGGCACTCGACCGTGCGGCCGTCTCCCCCTTCGAGGCCACCGTCGCGGACCTCGGGGTCTTCCCGTCGCTCGACTACATCAGCGTCGTCTGGCTCGGCGTCCGCGCGGGGTCGGCCGAGATGACGCGCCTCCACGAGGCCATCGAGCGCGAGACGACCGCCATCGGCTTCGACCCGGAGGACCACTCGTTCACGCCCCACGTCACCATCGCCCGCATGAACGACGCGCGGGGGAAAGCGCTCGTCCGGCGCGTCGTCTCCGGGGACGCGCCGGTCGTGGGGTCGTTCCGGGTGTCGGAAGTTCGACTGAAAGAGAGCACCCTCACCGACGGCGGCCCCGAGTACGACACCCTCGCCCGGTTCGCGCTCTGACCGGCGCTGGGTGGGCGCAGGCGGTCCGTTCGCCCGCCGCGGGCGGCGAACCAAAGGAAAGAGTACTTATGCGGGCCAGCAGTAACTCAATCCACTATGAGCGAGAAATCTAAGGCCAAGAAAAAGCGGCTGGCGAAGCTCGACCGCCAGAACTCGCGCGTCCCCGCGTGGGTCATGCTCAAGACCGACCTCGACGTCCAGCAGAATCCCAAGCGTCGCAACTGGCGACGGAGCGACACCGACGAGTAAGCGATGAGCGCAAGCGACTTCGAAGAGCGGGTCGTCACGGTCCCGCTCCGCACGGTGAAGGCCGAACCGAAGCAGAAGCGCGCTGACAAGGCGATGTCGCTCGTCCGCGAGCACCTCGCAAAGCACTTCTCGGTCGAGGAGGACGCGGTGCGACTCGACCCCTCGCTGAACGAGGCCGTCTGGGGGCGCGGGCGGCAGAACCCGCCGAGCAAGCTCCGCGTTCGCGCCGCTCGATTCGAGGAAGAGGGCGAGGCAGTCGTCGAAGCCGAACCCGCCGAGTAACGGTGCTTCGCGCCTCCTTCACCGGGTCGTCGTACGTCGGCGTCTTCGCACGGGCGACCGACGACGTGCTGGTCGTCCGACCGGACGCAGACGAGGAACTCGTAGACGACATGGCCGCGGAGTTCGACGTGCCGGTGGTGCGGACGACCGTCGGCGGCTCGAACACCGTCGGCGCGCTCGTCACGGGCAACCGGAACGGGCTGCTCGTCTCGAGTCGGGTGACCGACCGCGAGAAGGAGGCCATCGCCGAGGCGGTCGACCTCCCGGTCTTCGAACTGCCCGGGCGCATCAACGCCGCCGGCAACGTCGTCCTCGCGAACGACGCCGGCGCGTACGTCCACCCCGACCTCTCCCGCGAGGCCGTCACACGCGTCGGTGAAGCGCTGTCCGTCCCCGTCGAGCGGGGCGACCTCGCGGACGTGCGGACGGTCGGAACCGCCGCGGTCGCCACGAACCGCGGCGTTCTCTGTCACCCGAAGTCCCGCGAACCGGAACTGGAGGCGCTGGAGGACCTCCTCGATGTCCCGGCCGACATCGGGACCATCAACTACGGCGCGCCGCTGGTCGGGTCGGGACTCGTCGCCAACGACGCGGGCTACGTCGTCGGACAGGACACGACCGGTCCCGAACTCGGGCGCATCGAGGACGCCCTCGGATACCTCGAGTGACACCGCCCGAATCGGGCGAATTCCGCGCCACCGGGAGCCGTTCGCCGCGCTCCCGGAGTAGGAACATTCTTCCCGCTCGCTCCCCGACCGGATGGTATGAGTGAATTCACGGTCACTGGTCGCTTCCAGGGACGCTCGGGCTACCGGAGCTTCGAGAAGACGGTCGAAGCGTCGAACGAGTCTGTCGCCCGGGAGCACATCTACTCGCTGCTCGGAAGCGAGCACGGTCTGAAGCGGACCAAGATCGAACTCGACGAGATCAACGAGGTGACCGCCGCATGATGGGTGGCGGCGGGCAGCAGCAACTCCAGCAGCTCTCTCAGGAACTGCAGGCCATCGACGAGGAGATGGAGGAACTCGAAGCCGACGTCGAGGGCCTCCGCGAGGAGAAATCCGCCATCGACGAGGCTATCGAGGCGATCGAGACGCTGGAGACGGGGTCGACCGTGCAGGTCCCCCTCGGCGGCGGCGCCTACGTCCGCGCAGAGGTACAGGACATCGACGAGGTCATCGTCTCGCTCGGCGGCGGCTACGCCGCAGAGCAGGAACACGAGGACGCCATCGACGCGCTCGAACGCAAGAAGGAGGCCCTCGACGACCGCATCGCAAAGGTGCAAGAGGAGATAAACGACCTGCAGGACGAGAGCTCCCGCCTCGAACAGCAGGCCCAGCAGATGCAACAGCAGATGCAGCAACAGCAGATGCAGCAGATGCAGCAGATGCAAGAGCAGGACGACGAGTGACGCCGCCGGCAGAGAGTCCCTGATTCGCCATGTTCGACGGACTGAAAGAGAAGCTCAACAACTTCCGGAGAGACGCCGAGGAGGCCGCAACGGAGGCCGCCGCCGAGGCCGACGACGTCGAGGCCGAGGGCGCGGCGGCCGAATCCGGGGCGTCCGGCGTCGACTCCGAACCGGAGCCGGAACCGGCGAATCCCGCCGAGTCCGACTCAGCGCCCGGGGCGGACGCGGCCGACGAGTCGCAGTCCGGCGCGGGTGACGAACCAGCGTCTGATGCCGGCGGCGAGACGGGTGCCGGGTTCGCCCAGCGTGCGAAGGCGTTCGCCACGGGCAAGGTCATCATCGAGGAGGAGGACCTCGAAGACCCCCTGTGGGAACTCGAGATGGCCCTGCTGGAGAGCGACGTCGAGATGGGCGTCGCAGAGGAGATTCTCGAGACCATCCGCGAGCGGCTCGTCGGCGAGACCAGACGGCAGGTCGAGAGCACCGGCGCGCTCGTCGAGGACGCCCTCGGGGAGGCGCTGCTCGAGGTCATCAGCGTCGGCCAGTTCGACTTCGACCAGCGCATCGCCGATGCCGAGAAGCCGGTCACGCTCATCTTCACCGGCGTCAACGGCGTCGGCAAGACGACGACCATCGCCAAACTCTCTCGCTACCTCGAGGAGCGCGGCTACTCGACGGTGCTCGCCAACGGCGACACCTACCGCGCCGGGGCGAACGAGCAGATACGCGAGCACGCGAACCGACTCGACACGAAGCTCATCAGCCACGAGCAGGGCGGCGACCCCGCGGCGGTCATCTACGACGCCGTCGAGTACGCCGAGGCCCACGACATCGACGTCGTCCTCGGCGACACGGCGGGTCGGCTCCACACCTCGAACGACCTGATGGCCCAGCTGGAGAAGATAGACCGCGTCGTCGGCCCCGACATGACGCTGTTCGTCGACGAGGCGGTGGCCGGACAGGACGCCGTCCAGCGGGCCAGACAGTTCGACGACGCCGCCGAGATAGACGGCGCGATTCTCACGAAGGCCGACGCCGACTCGCAGGGCGGGGCCGCCATCTCCATCGCCCACGTGACCGGCAAGCCGATTCTCTTCCTCGGTATCGGGCAGGGGTACGACGACCTCGAACGGTTCGACCCCGAGCGCCTCGTCGCCGACCTGCTCGGCGAGGAGTGAGGCGTCGCTCCCCCGGCTGCTCCGGGACTCCCGTCGACGCCGTCCACACTTCCCCGACAGACCTTCCCCGCTCGACGCCGTCGAGTCGCGCATGGGTACCATCGTCGGCGTCGAGTGCACCGACGGCGTCCTGCTGGCGGGCGACCGGACGCTCGTCGAGGGCGGCACCGTCCGGAGCACCGACAGGCGGCGCGTGTTCGACTTCGGAGACGTCGGGGCGGCCGTCGTCGGCCGGCCGTCGGCCACAGACCAGTTCGAGCGCGAACTCGACGGCGAGGTCAGGCGCTACCGGACCGAGCGAGACGAGCGACTCCGCATCGACCCGTTCGCCCGCGTGGCCTCGTCGGTCGCGGCGTCCCTCGGCGCGGAGGTGCTCGTCGCCGCCCGCGACGACGACGGCGTCCCCCGGTTGCGGAGCGTCCGCGCCGACGGGACCGTCTACGAGGACCGGCGGGCCGCACTCGGGAGCGGGGAACCGCTCGCGGTCGGACCGCTGGACGCCGCCGACCCTGACCTGACGCTCGCGGAGGCCGACGAACTCGTCGACGAGGTGTTCGCCGTCCTCGCGGAACGCGACCCCGGAACCGGCGACGCGGTCGACCGGTGGCGACTCCGTGCCGGGGACGTGTGACGGCGGCACAGTCGACCGGTGGGGACTCCGAGCCGGGGACGTGTGACGGCGGCGCGGGGTGGGTCCCGCGCCGTTCAGCTTCCGTTTCGCCGGCGCGTCGTCCGCGGGACGAACAAGTCTTTACCGCTTCGGCGGCGTAGCGGTGGGTAATGGTACTAGACAACCTCGGGAGCTCCCTGCGGGGTACGCTCGACACCCTCCGGGGCAAGTCCCGCATCGACGAGGACGACGTCGAGAAGGTCGTCAAGGAGATTCAGCGCTCGCTGCTCCAGGCCGACGTCGACGTCAGCCTCGTGATGGACCTCTCTGACTCCATCAAGCGACGCGCCCTGGAGGAAGAACCGCCGGGGGGGACCAGCGCCCGCGACCACGTGCTGAAGATCGTCTACGAGGAACTCGTCGACCTCATCGGCGAGAGCACCGAGATTCCGCTGGAGTCCCAGACCATCCTGCTCGCCGGCCTGCAGGGGTCGGGGAAGACCACCTCCGCGGCGAAGATGGCGTGGTGGTTCTCGAAGAAGGGCCTCCGCCCCGCGGTCATCCAGACCGACACCTTCCGCCCGGGCGCGTACGACCAGGCAAAGCAGATGACCGAGCGCGCCGAGGTGGAGTTCTACGGCGACCCCGACGAGGAGGACCCCGTCACGATCGCCCGCGACGGGCTCGAGGAGACGAGCGAGGCCGACGTCCACATCGTCGACACCGCCGGTCGCCACGCCCTCGAGGACTCGCTCATCGACGAGATAGAGGAGATAGAGGACGTCGTCGCCCCCGACATCAGTCTGCTCGTCCTCGACGCGGCCATCGGACAGGGCGCGAAAGAGCAGGCACAGGAGTTCGACCGCTCTATCGGCATCGACGGCGTCGTCATCACGAAGCTCGACGGGACCGCGAAGGGCGGCGGCGCGCTCACCGCGGTCAACGAGACGAACTCGTCTATCGCCTTCCTCGGGACCGGCGAGACGGTTCAGGACATCGAGCGCTTCGAGCCCAACGGGTTCATCTCCCGGCTGCTCGGGATGGGCGACCTGAAGCAGCTCTCCGAGCGGGTCGAGCGGGCGATGCAGGAGACCCAGGAGGAAGACGAGGACTGGGACCCCGAGGACATCATGAAGGGGTCGTTCACCCTCAAGGACATGCAAAAGCAGATGGAGGCGATGAACCGGATGGGACCGCTCGACCAGGTCATGGACATGATTCCGGGCCTCGGCGGCGGCCTCATGGACCAGCTCCCGGACGACGCGATGGACGTCACCCAGGACCGGATGCGCAAGTTCGACGTCGTGATGGACTCGATGACCGAGGAGGAACTGGAGAACCCCCGCGTCGTCGGCGCGTCCAGAGTCCGCCGCATCGCCCGCGGGTCCGGACAGGACGAGGACGTCATCCGCGAACTGCTCGAACAGCACAAGATGATGGAGCGGACCCTGAAGCAGTTCCAGGGCATGGGCGACGGCGACATGCAGCGCATGATGAAGCGCCTCCAGAAGCAGGGCGGAGGCGGCATGGGCGGCATGGGCGGCGGTGGCGGGGGCCTCGGCCCCTTCGGCGACTAGGTCTGTTCGCCGTCTCCCTCCACGCCTCCGTCGGCGACTAGGTCTGTTCGCCGCCGTCCTCTCTGCCCCCCTCGCCGGCCGCATCGACCCCGCCACGTGCCCCCCGTCGGCCCCTTTCCGCAATCGTCCCTGTTTTACTCTCGGCTCCCGTCGCTCTCGAACGTGAGAGACCTCACAGGGGGCACCGCGAACGCCGGCCAGAGCGGAGCGGGCCTCGGCGGCGCCCTCCGGTTCGACGCGCTCGCGCTCACGTCGCTCATCTGGTTTCTGGCGAAGTTCCTCCGGTACGCGTTCCCCCCGCTGTTCGGCACCTTCCAGGAGACCTACGGCGTCTCGAACACCGTCGTCGGGAGCGCCTTCACCGCGCTGATGCTCGCGTACGCGGCGATGCAGTTCCCCTCGGGGGCGCTCGCCGACCGGTTCGGGTCGGTGCGGGTCATCACCGCCGGCGTCCTCGTCGCGGGCGTCGCCTCGCTGCTCGTCTCGCTGTCGTCGCCCTTCCTGTTGCTCGTGGCCGCGATGCTCCTCGTCGGCGTCGGCACGGGCGCGCACAAGACGGTCGCCGTGGGGCTGATGTCGACCGTGTACCCCGAGCGGACCGGTCGCGCCCTCGGCGTCCTCGACACGCTGGGGGCCTTCGGGGGCGTCGCGGCCCCGGCGGCGGTCGTGGCGCTCACGGTCGACGGGGGCCTCGGGTGGCGCGCGCTGTTCGTCGGCGGCGCGGTCGCCGGCGGCGCACTCGCCGTCGCGTTCGCCAGACTGGTCCCTCGCCGGCTGCCGAACGGCGACGACGAAGCCGAGCGAGAGACGCCCGACGGCGGCCTGCGGGCGTACCTCCGACTGTTCGACGACCGGACGTTCTCGCTGTTCGTCGCGGTGACGGTCCTGTACGCGTTCGTCTACAACGGCGTCGTCGCCTTCCTCCCGCTCTATCTCACCGACGCGGTCGGCCTCTCGCAGTCGCTCGCGGGACTGCTCTACTCGGGGCTGTTCGTCGTCTCGCTCGTCCAGACGGTCACCGGCGACCTGAGCGACAGGGTGGGCCGCCTGCCGGTGATGGCCGCGCTCCTCGCGCTCTCGGGCGGCGGCCTCGCGGGCCTCCTCGTCCTCGGTGCCGGGGCGCCGGTGCTCGTCGGCGCCGCGGTGGTCGCGTTCGGCATCGGCGGCCACGGCTACCGCCCGGTCCGGGCCGCCTACCTCGTCACCGTCATCCCCGACGACGTCTCCGGGGGCACCCTCGGCATCGTCCGCACGGTCATCATGGCCGCGGGTGCCGTCTCGCCGGCCGTCGTCGGCTTCCTCTCTGACACGTTCGACTTCACCGTCGCCTTCGGCCTCATGGTCGTCGTCACGACCCTCGCCGTCGGTCTGCTTGGCGTCCTCGCGGTCCAGACCGACGAGTCGTTGCTCCCCGGCGTCGACGCCGAGCGCTGAGTGCTCCGCGCCGAGAGCGGGATGACGGGCGACCACCCGACGTCGACAGCGGGGTTTCGCGGGCCGACTCGCTCGGCGTCGACAGCGAGATTTCGCGGGTCGGTTCACTCGGCGTCGACAGCGGGGCGTGACGGCCCGAGCTCGTCCCCCGCCGTCGAGGCCGGAGGTGTACTGGTTTTTTGTCGGTTCCGGTCGGGTGTCCGTACATGTCGATGCGGGGGACCGCCGTCGAGGCGTATCGGGAGGCGCTGCCGGCCCTCGCGGCGAGTCTGTTCGGGGGGCTCCTCGCGGGCGTCGTCCTCGGGGGGATGCGTGCCGAACTCCGCGCGGTTCCGGGGCTGCTCGTGCTCGTGCCGGCGCTGCTCGCCACCCGGGGGAACGTCTACGGGGCGCTCGGCGCGCGCATCGCCACCGCGCTCCACCAGGGGTTCGTCGAACCGCGAATCCGCGGCGGCGACGAGCGCCTCCGGGCGGCGGCGTCGGCGGCGCTCGCCAACGGCCTCCTGGCGAGCGCGTTCGCCGCGACCGTCGTCTTCGCCCTGCTCTCGGTGCTCGACGCGGACCCCGCCCCGTACCTCACGCTCCTCGGTATCGCGCTGGTCGCGGGACTCCTCTCGGGGGTCGTCCTCACCGTCGTCGTCGTCACCGTCGTCTTCGCCGCCTACCGCCGCGGGGGGAACCCCGACACCGTCGTCGGACCGGTGGTGACGACGACGGGCGACGTCTTCGGCATGGTGTTTCTGTTCGCCGCCGTCAGGCTCGTGCTCGCGGCGGGGGGTGGGTAGATGCCGACGGAGTGGACCGTCCGGGCCATCACGCGGGCGATGCTCCCGGTCCTCCTCGCGCTGACCCTCGTCGAGATCGGGAGCGGGCTGGTCCTCGGGGCGTTCCAGATGCGCCTCCTGCGGTACCCGTCGCTGCTCGTGCTCGTGCCCGTGACCATCGGGACCGCCGGGAACCTCGGGAGCGTGCTGGCCTCGCGGCTCTCCACCTCGTTTCACCTCGGGACGCTCACGTTCGACCCCGGCGACGAGACACTGGCGGGGAACGCGCTCGCGACCGTCGCGCTCGCGGTCACCATCTTCCCGGTCATCGGCGTGGGCGCGTGGGCGCTGTCTGCGCTCGTCGGTGCGACCCGACTCCCGGTGTGGCGCGTCGTCGTCGTCTCGCTCGTCAGCGGCATCGTCCTCGCCCTCCTCGCCGTCGTCGTGACGCTCGCGGCCACCTACGCGGCGTACCGCCTCGAACTCGACCCGGACGACGTGGTCATCCCCGTCGTGACCAACACCTGCGACGTCCTCGGCGTCATCGTCCTGTTCGCCGTCGTGCAGTTGCTCCTCTGACGGCGTGGGCTGTGGCTGTCCTCACACATGTAACTCAGACACAACCTTCTCGGAGTCCCGGCGCGTAGTCGGCGTATGGACGACAACTGGGAGTACGCGTTCGAGGGAGCGAGTCCGACCGTCCACGAGGACGCCCGCGTGAGCAGAGGCGCGACGCTCGTCGGCGACGTCCGGGTCGGACGGAGCGCGAGCGTCTGGCCGGGGGCCGTCCTCCGGGGCGACGTCGCGCCGGTGGTCGTCGGCGAGGAGTCCGCCGTCGGCGACAACGCGGTCCTCCACGCCTCGGAGGTCGGCGAGCGGGCGATGGTCGGGCACGGAGCGGTACTGAACGAGGCCGTCGTCGAGGACAGCGCGCTCGTCGGCTTCAACGCGACCGTCAACTCCGGCGTCGTCGTCGGCGAGCGGAGCATCGTCGCCGCCGGTACCGTCTTCCCCGAGGAGATGGAGGTGCCGCCGCGCTCGTTCGTCCGGGGAGTGCCCGCGCGGGTCACGCCGTTCGCCGAGACCGACGTCGACGCAGACGAGATATTCGAGGACTACCACTCCGGCCGGTACGCGGACCTCGCCTCGCGACACGAGGAACTCTTCGAGCGGGAGCCGTGACGCTTGCGGGGCCCGCGAGCAGTGCGCGACGCGTCCGCTCGACCGGTCGGGAGCGACGCCCTCACCGCCGGTCGTCCGGGTCTATCGGTCTCCCGTCCTCGGTCGGCGGGGCGACGTGGTCGACGAACTCGTCGACGCCCGGGTCGCGGACGGTCACGTGGACCTCGATGTCGCCGAGTTCGTCCGGATTGCCGACCGCGAAGTTGACGACGCCCTTGAACGCCGCCTGCTTCTTCAGGGCGAACGAGAAGCCGTCCTCGTCGGCGCGGCGGCCGAACTCCCGGCGGGCGGTGTCGAGAATCTCCTGTTCGTGGAGCAGTTCCGAGAAGCGGTCGAGCGAGTGCGACGTCGCCACGACCTCCCCCGGTCGGCGCTCGACGTCGACCTCGGGAAAGAGGTTCCTGACGGCGTCCACGACGCGGTCTGTCACCTCGGTGTCTCGAACCGGCGCGACGACCCGGACGTCGACGCTGTATATCACTGCGCACCCCCCTCCACGCCGGCGGCGTCGAGCGTCGCGCCCGCGGATTCGAGTATCTCCCGGACGCGCTCGCGGTAGGATTCGAGGGACCCGACGTTCTCGACGGTGACGTCGGCCCGTTCGAGCACGTCGTCGACGCCGAAGCCGCGCTCGCGCTCGTCGCGTTCGCGGAGCGACTCGCCGCCCTCCTCGTCGTCCGCGTCGCGGCCGCGCTCGGCGACGCGCGCTCGCCTGACCTCGAACGGTGCCTCCACGCCGACGAGGAGGAACTCGTCGCCGAACGCCTCCTCGAAGCGGTCGACCTCCGCGGGCGAGCGCAGCCCGTCGACGAGGACCACGTCGCTCTCCGCTCGCGCCTCCTCGACGAGCGGGAGCGAGCGCGCTGCGATGGCTCCCGGGCCGCCCTCCTCGCGGAGCGCCGTCGCCACCTCGCCGTGGTGGACCGCCGGGTCGAGGTCCCGGTCGCGACACTCGGCGCGGATGACGTCGCCCATCGTCACCACGGGGACGCCGGCCCCCCGGGCGACGGCCGCGAACTCGCCCTTGCCGCTCCCCGGTAGCCCGACCGTACCGATGACCGTCATACCTCGCGGTAGTCGAGTCAGGGGGTTAGGTGTTCCGTTCACGGCCGTGGGGCTTAACCGCGCGCCGCGCCTCCTTCTCTCATGGCAGACCGCTCGCTTCTCGTGCGTGCCCTCTGGTTCGTCGCCGTCGGCTGGTGGGCCACGCCCGTCGTCGTCAACTTCGCGTGGCTCCTGAACGCCACCGTGATTCTCCTGCCGCTGGGCATCAAACTCATCAACCTCGTGCCCACGGTGCTGACGCTGAAAGAACCCCGGTCGCTGACCGACCCCGACTCGGCCCGGGGCCAGCGCTCGCTTCCCGTCCGCGCCGTCTACTTCGTGTTCGTCGGCTGGTGGCTGAGTTTCCTGTGGGCGAACGTCGCCGCCTTCCTCGCGGTGACCGTCGTGGGTCTCCCCGTCTCCATCTGGATGCTCAACCGCTTGCCGTACGTGACCTCGCTGTACCGGTTCCACGGCTGAGCCGAACCCGAATCGGTTTTCACGCTCCGCCACAATCCACCACGCGCAGGGCACGTAGCTCAGTCCGGACAGAGCGTCGGACTTCTAATCCGATGGTCGTGGGTTCGAATCCCATCGTGCCCGTGAAGCCGCCGAGCGACTGCGAGGCGTGCTGAG
>JBDGSQ010000132.1:0-3594 GCA_042217455.1 Haloferacaceae archaeon
TCGCGAACGGCGAGCGGAACGTCTCTTCGTGTGGCGGTTCGAGACGAGTGAAGCGGAATCGCGTCCGGAACGAGTCGAGTGTGAAAACGTGCGTTACGCGGTCAGGCGAACGCGCGGGAGGCGTCGTCGCTTTCGGCCTCCTCGGCCCGGATCTTCGCCCACGCGTTCTGGAAGTCCTCCATGGTGATGGTGGTCCGCTCGTCGCGGATGGCGAACATCCCGGCCTCGGTGCAGACCGCCTTGATGTCGGCACCGGACGCGTTCTCGGTCTGCGCTGCGAGCTCCCCGAAGTCGACGTCGTCTGCGACGTTCATGTTCCGGGTGTGAATCTCGAAGATTATCTCGCGGCCCTCCTCGTCGGGCCTGGGGACCTCGATGAGGCGGTCGAATCGGCCGGGCCGGAGAATCGCGGAGTCGAGCATGTCGAAGCGGTTGGTCGCCGCGATGATGCGGATCTCGCCGCGCTCGTCGAAGCCGTCCATCTCCGAGAGCAGCTGCATCATCGTCCGCTGGACCTCGGCGTCGCCGGAGGTCTTCGAGTCGGTTCGCTTGGCGGCGATGGCGTCGATCTCGTCGATGAAGATGACGGCGGGCTCGTTCTTGCGGGCCACCTCGAAGAGGTCGCGGACGAGCTTGGCGCCCTCGCCGATGAACTTGTGGACCAGTTCCGACCCGGCCATCTTGATGAAGGTGGCGTCGGTCTGGTTGGCGACGGCCTTCGCCAGCATCGTCTTGCCGGTCCCGGGCGGGCCGTGTAGCAGGACGCCCGAGGGCGGGTCGATGCCCACCTTCTCGAACATCTCCGGACTCTCCAGCGGCATCTCGACGGTCTCGCGGACCTCGTTCATCTGCTCGTCGATGCCCCCGATGTCCTGGTAGCTGACGTCGGGGCTGTGTTCGACCTGCATCACCCGCGCCCGGACGTCCGTCTCGTCGTCGAGAATCTTCACGACGGAGAGCGAGTTGTTGACGGCGACCCGGTCGTCGGGTTCGAGGTCCCCGCGCATCTCGTCGGTTATCTCCGTGAGGGCCTCCTGGTTGTTGCCGTGCTGTTTGATGATGGCGCCCTCGTCGGTGATCTCCTGGACGGTCGCCACGAACAGCGGCGACTGCTTGAGCTTCTTGTTCTCGTGCGTGAGCCGTTCGAGTTTCTGTTGATACTTGTTGTTCTCCGCGTTCGCGTCGAGGAGCTTGTCCCGCATCTCCTCGTTTTGCCCCTCGAGAATCTCGAGGCGCTCCTGCAATGCCTCGATCTTCTCCTGCTGCGACGTCCCCTCCTCGTCGTAGGGGAGGTCGACGTCGTCCACAGTATCGGTCATCAACCGTCGTAGGTGGCACGCTCATAAATGGCTTCGGGTGAGGGAGGCTGGCTTCGACGGGGCACGGAGCGGTCGCGCGGGCTCGGTGCGACGCCCGCGTGACGTCCGCGTGACGCTCCCAGACCGTCCGACACGAATCCCCGATTGGATTACAGATAGTAATATTTTGGGATATAAAATATTATTACGCAGTATCACAGAGGAGGTGGTACGATGAGCACCTCAGAGGCTGTCGACGCCGAGCGGCGAGAGGACCGGTGGAGGGCCGTCAGAGACATGCCGCCGAGCGCGAAACTCGTCGCCAAGGTCCTCGACTACAACGAGACGCTCACGCAGAGCGAACTGGCCGAGGAGACGCTCCTCCCGTCGCGGACCGTCCGGTACGCGCTCTCCCGACTGGAAGAACAGGACGTCGTCGAGTCGCGCTTTTCCTTCTCTGACGCCCGAAAGCGCATCTACACGCTGAACGTTTAAGTGCGGTGACGGGGCCACTCCGGCCCATGCCCGACGTTGCGACGGTCAAGCGCGCCGTCAGAGCGCTCGCAGAGGACGCGCCGGAGCGACGCGGGCCGCCGCCGATCGTCGCCGACGCCGGAACCGCGCTCGCCGACGTGCGCCGCGCCGCGCGATTCGTCGCCGACGGGGGCGAGTCCCGCCTGAGGGAGGCCGTCGGCGAGGCCGAGCGTCGCGGCGACCTCGAAACCGTCCGGGAGGGACGCCGGGCCCTCGACGCGCTCTCCCGTCTGCGCGAGCGCGCACGGAGCGACTGGGACGAGGCCGGCGAGGTCGACTGCGGCGGGAACGACCACGTCGACTCCGACGCGAACGCCCCGACCGACAGCGAGACGAACGCCCCGACCGACAGCGAGACGAACGCCCCGACCGACAGCGAGACGAACGCCCCGACCGACAGCGAGGTGGACGGCGCCGCCGCGTCTCCCGGGGACGCCCGCGCCGGCGACCACTTTCACCGCGCTCGCGGAACGGTTTTAGGAGGCGGTGGCCAATGTCCCGAGAGATGACACGGGTGATTCACACCGGCGACACCCACGTGGGGTACCAGCAGTATCACTCGCCGGAGCGCCGCCGCGATTTCCTCGACGCCTTCGAGCAGGTCGTCGCGGACGCCATCGCGGACGACGTCGACGCCGTCGTCCACGCGGGCGACCTGTTTCACGACCGCCGTCCCGACCTGCAGGACCTGCTCGGCGTCCTCGACCTGCTCCGCCGTCTCGCGGACGCGGACGTGCCGTTTCTGGCCATCGTCGGCAACCACGAGTCGACTCGCGGGGGCCAGTGGCTCGACCTCTTCGAGCGGCTCGACCTCGCCACGCGGCTCGACGCGACGCCGCACGTCGTCGGCGACGTCGCGTTCTACGGGCTCGACCACGTCCCGAAGTCCCGCCGGGACGAACTCGACTACGACTTCGCCTCCCACGACGCGGCCCACGCCGCAGTCGTCGCCCACGGCCTGTTCACGCCGTTCGCCCACGCCGACTGGGAGACCGAGGAGGTCCTCTCGGCCTCGCCGGTCGACTTCGACGCGATGCTCCTCGGGGACAACCACGTCCCCGACACGGCGCAGGTGCGCGACACGTGGGTCACGTACTGCGGGTCCACAGAGCGCACCTCGGCGAGCGAGGAGGCGGGACGGGGGTACAACACCGTCGAGTTCACCGGCGGCGAGGTGGACGTCCGGCGACGCGGCCTCGACACCCGCCCGTTCGTCTTCGTCGACGTCGAACTCGCCGAGGGCGAGGGCGGCGACAGGGTCCGCGACCGGGTCCGCCAGCACGACCTCGACGACGCCGTCGTCGTGGTCGACGTCACCGGCGAGGGCGACCCGATAACGCCGGCGTCAGTCGAGGAGACGGCCCTCGACGAGGGCGCGCTGGTGGCCCGCGTCCGCGACCGGCGCGAGGTCGAAACCGAGTCCGACCTCGCTGTCTCCTTCGCGGACCCGGACGAGGCCGTCAGGGAGCGCGTCGAGGAGATGGGCCTCTCGCGGGCCGCCCTCGACGTCGACGAGACCATCAGAGCGAGCAAAGTCGCCGACGCGAACGTCCGCGAGGAGGTGACCACCCGGGTCCGGGAGCGAATCGACGACCCGGGAGCGTTCGACCCCGCACCGGACGGTGACGGCGACGAGGCCGCCGGCGGCGACTCGGACGCGGCGGACGACGCCGGTGGCGACGCGGAGTCCGACACCGAAGCGACGACCGACGCCGGTGGCGACGCGGAGTCCGACACCGAAGCGACGACCGACGCCGGTGGC
>JBDGSQ010000132.1:3694-7241 GCA_042217455.1 Haloferacaceae archaeon
GACGCGGAGTCCGACACCGAAGCGACGACCGACGCCGGTGGCGACGCGGAGTCCGGCGTCGAGGCGGACGAACAGACGCCGCCGGACGATTCCGGCGACGGTGGGGAACCCGCCGACCGGTCGACCGGCGACGGGAACGCGGACGGGCAAGCGTCGATGGAGGAGTACCTGTGAGGTTCGACCGCGTCCGCCTGCGGAACTTCAAACCGTACGACGACGCCGACGTCGACCTCCGCGACGGCGTGACCGTCGTCCACGGCCTCAACGGGAGCGGGAAGTCCTCGCTGCTCGAGGCGTGCTTCTTCGCGCTCTACGGCGCGAAGGCCCTCGACGGCACGCTCGACGACGTCGTCACCAACGGCGAGGAGGAAGCGGAGATAGACCTCTGGTTCACCCACGACGGCGAGTCCTACCACGTCCACCGTCGCCTCCGCTCGACGGGCGAGCGCACCACGACCGCCGACTGCGTCCTCGAGGTCGACGGGACGGACGCGAGCGTCGACGGCGCGCGCGACGTCCGCGGTCGGGTCGTGGACCTCCTGCGGATGGACGCGGAGGCGTTCCTCAACTGCGCCTACGTCCGACAGGGCGAGGTGAACAAGCTCATCAACGCCTCGCCGAGCGACCGACAGGACATGATAGACGACCTCCTCCAGCTCGGGAAGCTCGAGGAGTACCGCGAGCGCGCGAGCGAGGCACGACTCGGCGTCAACGACGTCCTCGCCGACGAGCGGGGTCGCCTCCGGGAGCTCGAATCCCAGATCGCCGACAGGGAGGCCCGGAACCTCCACGAGAAGCTCAACGCGCTGGAGAGCGACCTCTCGGAGGTCGACGAGAAGCTAGCGCACTACGAGTCCCAGCGCGAGAGCGCAGTCGAGACCCGCGAGGACGCGCAGTCGGTCCTCGACGCCTACGAGGACAGGCGCGCGGAGCTCGACTCGCTGAACGAGGAGATTGCCGACGTCGAGCGCGAGATTCGAGAGACCGAACAGGAGCGCGAACGGCTCGCAGCGCGCGTCCGCGAACAGGACGAGCGCGTCGACGAACTCGACGAGGGAATCGAGTCGGCGCTGGCGGAGACGGACCTCGACGCCGCGAGCGACGCCGCGATAGAGCGCGGCCTCGACGAACTCGACGAGCGCGAGCGCGAGGTCCGGGAGGAGCGAAACTCCCTCGAGGTGACGGCGACGGGGTTCGAGAACCAGTCGAAGAATCTCGACTCGAAGGCGGAGGACGTCGACTCGATGGCCGCAGAGAAGCGCGAGCGGGCCGCGGAACTCGACGCGAAGCTCGACGACCTGCGCGAGGACGTCGCAGACAGGGAGTCGACCGTCGAGGAACTCGACGCAGAGCGCGAGTCGCTGCTCGACAGGTTCGCGGACGCGCCCGTCGACAGGGAGTCGGCCGAGTCCCACCGCGACGACCTCCAGGAGCGACTCGCCGACGTCCGAGAGCGCATCGCGGAGACGAACGCGGACCTCGACAACGCCCGCGAGCGCGTCACCGAGGCCGAGCGACTGCTCGAGGAGGGAAAGTGCCCCGAGTGCGGGCAGCCGGTCGCGGACTCGCCGCACGTCGACGCACTCTCCGAGCACCGCGAGCGCGTCGCGGAACTGGAAGCCGAACTCGAATCCCTCCGCGACCGGCGGGACACCCTGCAGTCGAAGCGCGCGACCGCAGACGAACTCGCCGACGCCGCCGACCGGCTGGCCGAGGTCGAGACCGAGCGGGACCGCCTCGAATCGCGCCTCGACGAGCTGCGGAACGCCGTCGAGGAAACGCGGACGAACCGAGACGAGCGCCGCTCCGAGGCCGACCAACTCGAAGCCGAGGCCGAGGAGCACCGGTCGGTGGCGGCAGAGAAAGCCGAGGAGGCCCGGGAGGCCCGCGAGCGCATCGACGAACTCGACGCCGAACTCGACGCGGTCGAATCGGCGCGCGAACGCGTCGAGGCAGTCGGGGAGCTGCTCGACGAGCGCGAGTCGGCCGACGAGGAGCGCGACCGACTCCGGGAGCGACGCGAGGCGCTCGCCGACCTGAACGCCGAGCGGCGCAACCGGCTGTCGGGAAAGCGCGAGCGACGGGACGAGTTGCGCGATGAGTTCGACGAGGAGCGGATCGAGCAGGCCAGAGAGCGAAAGCAGAACGCCGAGGCGTACGTAGAGCGCGTCGACGACGAACTCGAGTCGCTCGGGAGTCGCCGGGACGAGCTACAGAACGCAATCGGGGGCGTCAGAAACGACATCGAGGAGCTCGAGCGCCTCCGCGACCAGCGGGACGCCCTCGGCGAGCGCGTCGAGTCGCTCGAATCGCTCCACGCCGAGACCGAGCGACTCGAACAGCTCTACGCCGACCTCCGGGCCGACCTCCGGCAGCGGAACGTCGAGAGCCTCGAACGGATGCTCAACGAGACCTTCGAACTCGTCTACGGCAACGACGCCTACTCGCACATCCGACTCGACGGGGAGTACGAACTGCGGGTGTTCCAGAAGGACGGGACGGCGCTCGACCCCGACCAGCTGTCCGGCGGCGAGCGCGCGCTGTTCAACCTCAGCCTCCGCCTCGCCATCTACCGACTCCTCGCGGAGGGCATCGAGGGGACCGCCCCGATGCCGCCGCTCATCCTCGACGAACCGACCGTGTTCCTCGACGCCGGGCACGTCTCGCGCCTCGTCGACCTCGTCCGGGAGATGCGCGACCTCGGCGTCGAGCAGACCGTCATCGTGAGCCACGACGACGAACTCGTCGACGCGGCGGACGACCTCGTGACCGTCGAGAAGGACGCGACGACGAACCGCTCCTCGGTCCGACGCGAGGACGCGTTCGACGCCCTCGACGTCGGTTCGCTGGTGAACGACTGAGGCGGGTCGTCGGGGCTAGACAACTCTGAGGCGGGTCGTCGGGGCTACACTAGTCATCCCGCAGACGCGCGACACCCTCGCGTGCGAGCGCGGTGGCGTCGTACCCGCGCTGGCCGTGAACGGTCGCCTCCTCGACGAGTCCGGCCGCGCGGAATTCGGAGAGCAGGCCGTGTACGTCGCTCTCACAGAGGTCGTACGAGTCGAGGAGGTCGACGGCGGGGAGCGGCCCGCGCACGGCGAGTTCGACGAGGAGGCCGAGCGCCCGGTCGTTCGGGACGGCGGTGAGGACGCGGCGGACGGAGGCCGGAACGCCGCCGGCGGCGGTCACGAGGGGCGACTGGCCCTCGACGACTTCGAGTGCCTCGTTGTCGAGGTAGCGCTCCTCGCCGGTCTCGGGGTCGCGGACGCGACTCGAGTCGCCGGACTGGGTCACGAGGACGTAGTGCTTGCCCGACTGGTCGCGGACCGTTCGCATGGTTCGTGCGTGGTCGCCCCGGCGGATAGGCGTTGCGGGGTCCGGCCCGAGTTGCGGGGTCAGGCCAGACCGTCGTCGACCACGTCCGAGTCGTCCGGGGCGTCGTCGGCCACGTCCGAATCGTCAGGGGCGTCGTCGGCCACGTCCGAATCGTCAGGGGCGTCGTCGTCTGCGCGTTCGCGCCGGAACGACCGGTAGAAGAAGTACGTCC
>JBDGSQ010000132.1:7341-10984 GCA_042217455.1 Haloferacaceae archaeon
GGGGCGTCGTCGTCTGCGCGTTCGCGCCGGAACGACCGGTAGAAGAAGTACGTCCGGACGAGCGCGACGGCTCCGACGCCGACGGCTGCGAGACCGACGGTCCACGCGCCGCGGAAGAAGACGAGCATGAGGCCGATAGCGACGCCGGCGACGCCGGCGTTCACCAGCACGACGCTGGCCCAGAAGGTCCGCTGGAGCTCCGGGTCGAGGTCCTCCGGGTCCGGGGGCTCCGGCACGTTGGGGAGGTCGTGTTCGGGGTCGCCCCAGCGGTCTCTGGGGTCGAACTCCTCGGGTTCGCCGAAGCCGAACCGCTCTTCCGGGTCGAACTCGTCGGGCTCGTTCGGCCACGGGTCGTCGCGCCGGTCGGGTGCCACGGGCGAACCGAGCGGCCCGACGCGCAAGTGCATTCCGGTCGCGGACTCAGGCGTGTTCGTCGAGTCGGACCGCCGCGTTCGCTTCGACCCACGCGAGGGGGTTCTCCGCGTCGTAGAAGACGACGCCGTCGTCGATCTCGTAGGACTCGACCGTCACGTACTCGTCACGCTCCGCTGGTTCGAGACGTGCCGCGTCTGCGCGATCCCACTGCTCGGGGTTGGCGTCGTTCGACATCGCTGGCGCTTGGTATGCCATGACATGGTATATGTCTTTCCGTCGGACTGCTCGCCGACCGACTCGAAGCGACACCCGGCTGGCGTCGAGCGCGCGGACGGCTCGAAACCTGTGTCGCGGACGACACCATCGCCTCGCCCGGGGGGCGCGAGCCGACGGCGGACCGAGGCCCGTGCGGGGCCGCGACAAACGCCGAAGTTTTTACCGGGGAGCGCCGAAGCGGAACGCATGGAAGACGGGCAAATGGGACTAGCTGATTTCTCGCCGGACGGCGGCGGCGGGGACGACCGCCCCGACGCGGAGGCCGCCGCCGTCGCCGGCGACGTCTCTCAGGAGGTGCGAGAGATCGTCGACGCCTCGGACCTCCGGTTCCCCGACGCCGACGGGTGGGTCGAGCTGATGGTGACGCAGGTCGACTACACCATCGAGGGGCAGGGGAGCGACGAGTATCCGGTCGTCAACGTGTTCGGTCGCACGGCCGACGACACCCACGAGCACGTCCGGGTGCTCGGGTTCAGACCGTACTTCTACGCGCCGACCGACTCGCTGACGGACGAGGACCTCGACCGCGACGCCATCACCGGCACCGAGTCGGGACACGAGAGCATCCGGGGGGAGGAACTGACGAAGATATTCGGCCGGACTCCCCGCGACGTCGGTCAGATGCGAGACGACTTCGACCACTACGAGGCCGACATCCTGTTTCCGAACCGGTTTCTCATCGACAAGGACATCGGCGGCGGCGTCCGCGTCCCCGTGCGACGCCTCGACGACGGCCGGTTGCAGGTCTCGCACGAGGAGGTCGAACCCGCGGACGTCGACGCGTCGCTCCGGGTGAACACCTTCGACATCGAGGTCGACGACCGACAGGGGTTCCCCGAGGACGGCGAGGAGGAGATACTCTGTCTCACGAGCCACGACAGCTACGACGACGAGTACGTCGTCTGGCTCTACGACGCCCCCGACGGCGACGTCGACCCGCCGGCGGCCCTCGACGGCTACGAGCAACTCAGCGAGGGCGCGACAGTCGACGTCCGGTCGTTCCCGGCCGAAGACGAGATGCTCGACGCGTTCGTCGGCTACGTCGAGGAGACGAACCCGGACGTGCTCACCGGCTGGAACTTCGAGGACTTCGACGCGCCGTACTTCCTCGACCGGCTGGAGGTGCTGAATCCGACGTCCGACTACGACCTCGACCCCGACCGCCTCTCGCGCGTGAACGAGGTCTGGCGGAGCGACTGGGGCGGCCCCGACGTCAAGGGCCGGGTCGTCTTCGACCTGCTGTACGCCTACAAGCGGACCCAGTTCACCGAACTCGAGTCCTACCGACTGGACGCCGTCGGGGAGCAGGAACTCGGCGTCGGCAAGGAGCGGTACGGGGGCGACATCGGCGACCTGTGGGAACAGGACCCCGAGCGACTGCTGGAGTACAACCTCCGCGACGTGGAACTCTGCGTCGAACTCGACCGCAAGCAGGACATCGTCGAGTTCTGGGACGAGGTGCGCACGTTCGTCGGCTGCAAGATCGAGGACGCGCCGACGCCCGGCGACACCGTCGACATGTACGTCCTCCACAAGGCCCACGGCCAGTTCGCGCTCCCCTCGAAGGGCAGACAGGAGGCAGAGGAGTTCGAGGGCGGGGCCGTCTTCGACCCCATCACGGGCGTCAGGGAGAACGTGACCGTCCTCGACCTCAAGAGCCTCTACCCGATGTGCATGGTCACCATCAACGCGAGTCCCGAGACGAAAGTCGGCCCGGACTTCGACGGCGATACCTACCGCGCGCCCAACGGCACCGAGTTCCGGACGGAACCGGACGGCATCATCCGGGAGATGGTCGACGAGCTGCTGACCGAACGCGAAGAGAAGAAGGCCCTCCGGAACGACCACGACCCCGACTCCCCCGAGTACGAGCAGTTCGACCGCCAGCAGGCCGCGGTGAAGGTCATCATGAACTCGCTGTACGGCGTCACCGGGTGGGACCGCTTCCGCCTGTACGACAAGGAGGTCGGCGCGGCCGTCACCGCGACCGGTCGGGAGGTCATCGAACACACGGAGACCATCGCCAACGACATCGGGTTCGAGGTGGCCTACGGGGACAGCGTCACGGGCGACCGACCGATCGTCGTCCGCGACCCCGACGGGAGCGTTCGCATCCTCCCGATAGCGGAACTCTACGACCGGGCGGCAGACGACGGCGACGGGGGCGTGGTCGTCACCGCCGACGGGCGGCCCGTCTCGGAACTCGAACACCCGAAAGAGCGGCGAGTTCTCGACGGGTGGGAGGCGCTCTCGCTCTCGGACGGCGGCGGGGCCGAGTGGCAGCCAATAGAGCAGGTCATCCGTCACCGGACCGACAGCGCGGTCGTCACGCTGCGACACAAGTTCGGCGAGTCGACCACGACCCGGGACCACTCGTACGTCGTCGAGGGAGGCGACGGGTTCGAGGAGGCCGCACCGGACGACGTCGACGTGCCACTCCGGATTCCGGAGGTTCCGGCAGTCGAACCCGCGACCTCCGTCGACGTCTACGAGGTTCTCGACGGGTACACGCGGGAGTACGAGGACGGGAGGAGCGTCGGGAGCGCGAACGCCGAAACCAAAGTCAAGCGCGTCCACGCGGACGACGAGTGGGTCTGGTTCGGGCACAGACACCACCGGGACCAGTCGAAGACGGTTCGGGTGAAACGCCACGTCGACCTCACGGGACCGGACGGTCGCGCACTCGTGCGACTCCTCGCCGCGTACGTCTCTGAGGGCAGTTCCTCGACGGTCGAGACGACGCGGACGCGCTTCGGTGCGAGCATCAGCGAGAGCCGACGGGAGTGGCTAGCGCAGTTGCAGGAGGACTACCACCGACTGTTCGACAACGCGACCGCGAGCATCATCGAGGGCGACACCGGCGCTGCTCGAACGGTCGACTACGAGACGGGCACCGGGAGTGCGAGCGTGACCTACGCGGATTCGACGCTGAAACTCCAGATGATGAACGAACTCGCGGCGGTCTTCTTCCGCGAGTTCGCGGGACAGACCT
>JBDGSQ010000068.1:0-4320 GCA_042217455.1 Haloferacaceae archaeon
TCGGCCAGAAGAAGGCCCGCGAGGTGTTCTTCCTCGGGAAGACCTACGACGCCGCGGAGGCCGCCGACATGGGGATGGTGAACGAGGCCGTCCCCCACGAGGACCTCGAGGACGTCGCCCTCGAGTGGGCCGAGACGATGACCGGCAAGTCCCCGACCGCGATGCGGATGCTCAAGTACGCGTTCAACCTCGCCGACGACGGGATAGTGGGCCAGCAGGTGTTCGCCGGCGAGGCCACCCGGCTGGCGTACATGACCGACGAGGCACAGGAGGGGCGCGACGCCTTCCTGGAGAAGCGCGACCCCGACTTCTCGGGGTACCCGTGGCACTACTGAACGGGAACGCCACTCTGAACGGAAGTACCACCCCGGACGAGGGCGCCCACGCGACTGCGACTCCAGCGGCCGGAGCGGCGACCCTCACCTGAGCGTCACGTAGGTGAGAAACGCCAGCGCGACGAACTGGAGCGCCCGCATGAGCGCCACGGCCCCGTGAACGTTCGGGTCGGCGACGTACAGCATCCGCATGTCGAAGAAGAAGTAGAGCGCGACCAGATTCTCGACCAGGAGGACGAGCGAGAACGCCAGCAGGCCGAGGACCATCGGCGTGCGGAACCGCCGGTAGTTGCGGAGCCACACCGTCGCCAGCACTGTCAGTAGCAGGACGTTCAGCACCGCGAGGCCGCTTGCGAGCGCGAGCGTCGTAGACATCGTCGCCACGCCCGGTCACCCCAGTCGGTCGAGGATGTCGCTGAAGGTGTCCTCGTGTCGTCTGAACGCGTCCGTGACGAAGTACACGCTCCCGTACTCGTCGCCGCTCGTCTCCAGTACGTCGTGTTCTATGAGCATGTTCAGGTGGTAGCGCACGGTGTTGTAGTCGAGGTCGAGGTGCTCTGCGAGCTGGTTTGCGTTCCGCGGCTGGTCGTCGAGCGCGCGGATGATGCGGGCGCGGTTCTCGCCCCCGCGCGTCCCGACCAGCAGGTACCAGAGCACCTTCTCCATCCGACTACGCCACCTCCGGTTGCACTACCCTCGACGTGTACCGGGGCCGTTATAGGTGCTTGGCGTCCGTGCGCGCCTCCGAGCCGACCGGATCCGGCCTTTGAAAACCGATTCGAGAGTGCGAGTACGCCCCGCGGAGGCCGATTCGGAAGTGCGAATCCGACCCGCGAGGACCGAGTCGGGAACCGCGACCGGATACGAGACGGTGGCGACAACCGCTGTGGAGAGGTCGGGGAGGCGTCAGCGGGTGACCGGCGTGTTCGCCGGCGAGCGGTCCGGCCGACTCACATCTGCGACGGCGTGAGCGTCACCGAGAGGACGCCCTCCACGGGCGGGTAGTCGTACCCGTTCACCTCCTCGATGGGCGCGACGGTTCCCCGCTCGACCAGTCCGACGCCGGGGCCGCCCTGTCTGGGGGCCTGATTCTCGCCCGCGCCGGGTTCCTCGTTTACCTCGGTGCCGGCGTCCCAGAGACCGACGGCCGAGGTCACGTCGCCGGACGCCGGGTCCGACCCGTCGAACAGGTCGAATCCGCCCGCGCCGCCGAGGGCGTAGAACAGGTCGTTGGACTGGACGAACATGGTCACGAGCGAGAGATACTGCGCCGGCGGACGGGCCTGAATCTCGAACTCGTAGGCGTTACCGGGGGTGAGGGGTCCCGGTCCCATTGCTCCCTCCGGGGTCGTGAACGCGCCGGCCTGTGCGACCCGGTCGTCCGCGCCGAGCGCCTCGATCAGCCGCGTCGGGTCCCCGTCCTCTGCGACCTCCTCGAGGCCGTTGTTCCGCTCCGGTTCGCCGCTCGTGAACATCGGCTCGCCGTTCGAGTGGACCGCGAACGCGCCCGGGGACAGCACGACCGGCACGCCGGAGACGTCCCCGCTCGGGTCGAGGGTCGTCCCCGTCTGGTCGGCGATGTTCTCGATGCGGACCGTGAACGTCGTCGCCTCCGCGTCTGCGGCACCGAGTGCCGGGAGACCGCCGAGCGCGAGCGCTCCCCCCGCGGCCGCCGCGCCGACCAGGAACGTCCGTCGCGTCGTCGATGCGCCGTCGTCACTCCCTCTCGAACCGTTCATTTCGGTTGTCATGGTTCGTCGTGCGGGTCCACCGCACGCACCCTAGGACGACGCCGGAGAAGATGTATATTTTTCAATATCTCTCTAGACTGTCTCGCAAATCGTTCTAGAATTCGTCCCCGCTCGGCGGGGGACGTGGTCGACGCGTCCCACCGGTCGCCGGTCGGCCGGGGCTGAGGCCGACGCATCCCACCGAGATGCGAATCTTGACACTCCTCCGGGCCGGACTGCCTGCAAATGGCAACCGCAGACGTCTCACGGAGGCAGGCGTGGGTCATGGCCGCGCGGCCGCAGACGCTCCCGGCGGCCGCGTCGCCCGTCGTCGTCGGTGCGGGCCTCGCCGTCTACGACGGGGTCTTCGCCCCCCTGCCCGCACTCGCTGCACTCCTCGGAGCGTTGCTCATACAGGTGGGGACGAACTTCGCGAACGACTACTACGACGCCGTGAAGGGCGCAGACACCGCAGACCGGGAGGGGTTCACCCGGGTGACCGCGGGCGGGCTCATCCCCCCCGAACAGGTCAAGCGGGCGATGTACCTGACGTTCCTCGCGGCCGTCCTCGTCGGCACCTACCTCGTCTACGTCGGCGGCGTGCCCATCCTCGTCGTCGGACTGCTGTCGGTGGCGTCGGGCATCGCCTACACCGGCGGGCCGTACCCCCTCGGCTACCACGGTCTCGGCGACCTGTTCGTGTTCGTCTTCTTCGGTCTCGTCGCCGTCACGGGCACCTACTACGTGCAGGCGGCGTCGGTCCTCGCGGGCCCGCTCCCGACCGCGATACCGGCCGGCACCGTCACCGCCGGGGCGCTCGTCGCCAGCCTCCCGATGGCGGCGATATCGACTGACGTCCTCGTCGTCAACAACGTCCGCGACAGAGAGGAGGACGCCCGGACCGGCAAGCGGACCCTCGCGGTCCGCTTCGGCTACGGCTTCGCCCGCGCCGAGTACGTCGGTCTCCTCGCGCTCGCCTACGCCACGCCGGCGTACATGTGGCTGGCGATGGACGCCCCGGCGACGGTCCTGCTCCCGTTCCTCTCGCTGCCCTACGCCGCGCTCGTCACCCGGACCGTCATCACCGAGACGGCGGGCGAGGTGCTGAACCCGGCGCTCGAACAGACCGGGAAGCTGCTCGCGGCGTTCGCGGTGCTGTTCGCGGTCGGACTCGCTGTATGATTCGACTCGCCCCGTTCTCGCTCGCTCTCTCCGCGCCGCTCTCGACCGCCCGCGGCGAGATTCGAGAGCGGGAGGGGACGCTCGTCGGCGTCGAACTCGACGGCCACCGCGGCGTCGGCGAGTCGACGCCGCTCCCCGAGTGGACCGAGTCGCGGGAGTCGTGCCGCGCCGCGCTCGAATCCGTCGCGGACGAGGACCCGGAGGCCGCCCAGGCCGCACTCGACGCGCGCGCCGACGTTCCAGCCGCGCGACACGGACTGGCGCTCGCAGTCGCGGACGCTCGGGCGCGGGCGGCCGGCGTCTCCCTCGCCGCACACCTCGGGACAGTCGGTGGATTCGGCGCCGACCCCGCGGCGCGCGTTCCCGTGAACGCCACCGTCGGCGACGGAAGCGTCCCGGAGACGGCCGCGGCCGCAGACCGCGCCGTCGCGGCGGGGTTCGACTGCCTGAAGGTGAAAGTCGGCGCGGGCGACCTCGACCGCGACGCGGCGCGACTCCGGGCGGTCAGAGACGCCGTCGGCGACGGCGTCGCCCTCCGGGCCGACGCGAACGGCGGCTGGAATCGATCGACGGCGGCGCGGGCGCTCGACTCCCTCGCCGACGTCGGCCTCGCCTACGTCGAACAGCCACTCCCCGCAGCCGACCTCGCGGGCCACGCCGCCCTCCGCCGCGACCACGACGTCCCGGTCGCCGTCGACGAGTCACTCCGGACCGCCGGCGTCGACGCGGTCCTCGAAGCCGACGCCGCAGACGTCCTCGTGCTGAAACCGATGGTGCTCGGCGGTCCGGACCGGGCGCTCGATGCGGCCCGGCGGGCCCGCGACGCCGGCGCGGAAGCTGTCGTGACCACCACCGTCGACGCCGCGGTGGCCCGGACCGGCGCGGTCCACGTCGCCGCCGCGGTTCCGGACGTCCCCCCGTGCGGGCTCGCGACCGGCGAACTGCTGGCCGAAGACGTCGACTCAGACCCCGTACCGGTCGAGGGAGGCACGGTCGCAGTCCCGGAGGGACCGGGGCTCGCGGGCGCGCTGTTCGACCGCCTCTGCTTCGAGGAGTGACGGCGCCGTCCTCAC
>JBDGSQ010000068.1:4420-10725 GCA_042217455.1 Haloferacaceae archaeon
CGGCGCCGTCCTCACTTCGGAGAGTGACCGCAGGCCCGCCGTCGCCGTCTCGGCGGGTGACCGTTCCGCGGGCCGCCTCCTCGCGGGCACGGAAAAAGGTTAAACCGACCTGCGCCCATGTCATGTTGGAACATGACAAATCTTGTCCAGCACGTCGAGGCCGCCGCCGAGGAGCACGCAGACGGGGTGGCGGTGTCGTACGACGGGACCGACGTGAGCTACCGGGAGTTCTGGGGGCAGGTCGGGGCGTTCGCCTCGGGGCTCGAAGCGGTGGGGTTCGGGGAGGGCGACCGGGTCGCCGTCTACCTGCCGAACCTGCCGCAGTTCGTGGTCGCCTTCCACGGCACCCTGCGGGCCGGCGGTGTGGTCGTCCCGATGAACCCCCAGTACAAGGCCCGAGAGATCCGCCACCTGCTCGCCGACAGCGAGGCGTCCGTGGTCGTCTCGCTCGCGGACCTCGTCCCCTTCGTCGAGGAGGTGCGAGACGACACCGACGTGGAGCACGTGGTCACCGTCGGCGGCGAGACCGACGCCGGGACCGCCTTCGAGTCCTTCCTCGGTGACCCCGGGTTCGACGTGGTCGACCGCGACGACGACGACGTGGCGGTCCAGCCTTACACGTCGGGGACGACGGGGACGCCGAAGGGCGTGATGCTCACGCACGAGAACCTCGCTTCGAACGCCGAGATGGCGTCGTCTATCATCCCCGACGGCATCCGCCCGGGCGACAGGCAACTGGGGGTCCTCCCGCTGTTTCACATCTACGGCATGACCGTGGTGATGAACGCGACGCTGTTCCGCGGCGGCGCGTACTACCCGCTCCCCTCGTGGGACGCCCAGCAGGCCCTCTCGCTCATCGACGAGGCGGAGTTGACCCTGATGCACGGCGTGCCCGCGATGTACAACGACGTCATCAACCAGCCGAACGCGGCCGAGTTCTCGCTCGACTCGCTGCGGCTCTGCGGCGTCGGCGGCGCCGGCATTCCCATCGAGGTGCTCCGTCGGTTCGAGGAGCTCTACCCCGTGAAGATATACGAGGGCTACGGCCTCACCGAGACCAGTCCGGTCACGCACTTCAACAGCCCCGAGTGGGGCCGCCGGGTCGGGAGCATCGGGAAGGTCCTCCCGGGCGTCGAGGCGATGGTCGTCGACGAGGACTTCGCGGAGGTGCCCCCGGTCGAGGAAGGCCCGCTCGCCGAGGACGACACCGACGTCGACGAGGTCACGGGAGAGCTCGTCGTCGCGGGGCCGAACGTGATGAAGGGCTACTACAACCTCCCGGAGGCGAACGCGGAGGCGTTCACCGAGCGCGACGGCACCCGGTGGTTCCACACCGGCGACCTCGGCTACCACGACGAGGACGGCTACTACTACATCGTCGACCGCGCGAAGCACATGATAAACACCGCCGGCTACAACGTCTACCCGCGCGAGGTGGAGGAACTCCTCTTCGAGCACCCCGCGGTCGCAGACGTCGCCGTGGTCGGCATCCCCGACGAGCGCCGCGGGGAGACGGTCAAGGCGTACGTCGTCAGAGCGCCCGACGCCGACGTGACCGCAGACGACCTCCGGCAGTTCTGCCTCGACAACCTCGCCGAGTACAAACACCCCCGCGAGGTGGCGTTCGTGGACGAACTCCCGCGGACGACCACGGGCAAGGTCCAGAAGTTCGAACTGCGCGACCGGGAGAACGCGGCGTAGATGTCCGGGGACCCCGTCCGCGTCGAAGCGGAGGACGGCGTCGTCACCCTCACGCTCTCCCGTCCGGGCGTCCGGAACGCGCTCACGGCCGAGGTGGCCGGGGGGCTCCGGGACGCCCTCGCCGACCTCGAGGGCGGCGACACGCGCTGTGTCGTCGTCGAGGGAGAGGGTGACGCGTTCTGCGCCGGCGGCGACGTGAACGCGATGCTCGAACGGCAGTCGGGCGACCTGTCGCTCGACGACGCCGTCCGGCACGTGATACAGGACACGGGCCGGACGGTCCAGCGCCTCGCGGAGTGCGAGTTCCCCACCGTCGCGAAGGTGGACGGCACGGCCGTCGGCGCGGGGGCGACCCTCGCGCTGGCCTGCGACCTGCAGGTGATGCGCGCGGACGCCGCGATGGGCTTTGCCTTCCGGAACGTCGGCCTCGCCGTCGACTCGGGGACCGCCCACCTGCTCCCCCGGGTCGTCGGCGACAACGTCGCCCGCGAACTGGTCTTCACCGGCGAGATGCTCGACGCGGACCGCGCGGCCGACCTCGGTCTGGTGAACCACGTCTACCCGGTCGAGGAGTTCGAGGAACGCGCGGCCGACCTCGTCGAGACCGTTGCTTCGGGGCCGCCGGTCGCCCTCCGGACCTCGAAGCGCCTGCTCAGGCGCGCCCCGGAGCTGTCGCTCTCGGCGGCCGTCGAGCACGAGGCGGGCGCGCAGGCGGCCGTCCTCGACTCGGCCGACCACGAGGAGGGCGTGCGGGCGTTCCTCGAACGCAGAGCGCCCGAGTTCGAGGGCGAGTGACCCCGCGTTCGGACGCTCGCACCCGACGCGCTCACAGTCTGGCGATTCCGTGCAAAACTCTCATACCCCCGCTCGACATACGAGCGCGTATGGCAAACTGGCAGGACCTCGTCGTCGGCGACCGGATGTCGGTCGACCAGAAGTTCAACAGCCGCTTGCAGGAGGCGGCGTTCAACAACCAGGAGTGGGGGCTCATCATGACGGCCGCGGAGTTCGAGATAGCGCACCCGGAGGACCCCGAGCGGGCGCGCATCGTCGCCAACACGGAGAAGCTCCCCTCGATCATGCCCGAACTCGACAACCTCGGCAACCCGATGGGCGGGATGGGCGGGGCCGGCCGCGAGAAGTCCGGGTCCGGCGGCCTGTTCGGGTCGGTCAAAGACGCGCTCGGCCTCGGCGGCGGGTCCGGCGGCGTCGACCAGCAGCGCCTCGAGGAGGCCGAACAGCTCACACAGGAGTACGCGGACGCCCTCCAGCAACACCTCGAGGAGAACGGCAAGTGGGAGACGGTTCGAGAGCGGGCGGCCGCCGGCGGCAGTCAGGAGTGAGGGCTCGCTCACGCCGACGCGTCCGTCTAGAGTCGCCTCACGCCGCCGCGGCTCGCTCGATTCGTCCACTCCCTCCGCGTCCGACCCGGTTTTCCCCGTCTCAGCTCACCTCGTCGCCGCCGTGGAACAGCGTCATCTCCTGAGCCTCGTAGATGTTGATGAGTTCGGTGATTATCTCGTCGTACTCCTCGTCCTCGACGCGGAGGCCGTCGAGTCGCTCCAGGGTCTCGTCGTCGACGTGTATCGTGGGCATCGGTGGGTACAGAGAGGCGACGCGTCCTCAAAAGTTACGTGGGGGGCGACCCGTCCCACTCACTCCGGGTCGTCGCCGTCGAGGGATACGCCCTCCGTCGCGGTCGATTCGAGCGGTTCGAGTTCCTCCTCGTCGAACTCCGACAGTACCATCTCCTCCAGTTCGTCGTCGTCCATCTCCGCGATCTCGTCTTCGATCGGACTCCAGCACAGGTACGTGAGCACCCCGCTGTACGTGTCGAACTCGGTGTGTTCGGACTCGACGGCGGCGTCCAGTCGTTCGAGCGCCACCTCCGAGAGTTCGATCTCGTTGCCCGCGTCCTCGGGGTCGAACCCCGCTTCGAGGAACTTCTCCATCTTGTCACTCCGTTCCCAAACGAAGTTCAGGTCGGTCTGCGCGTCTTCGAGTTCCCCCCGTGGGCCGTCTGCGTCGGACGCTCCGCCCCCGGGGGAGCGTTCCGGTATGGCAGGCTCCATCCTCAGATCCGACGCGATGAACGATGGGAGAAACTCCTCGACGAAGTCGCTGTAGCTCTCGGGCAGTTCGTACTCCGGGGAGGCATCGGGGTACACGTACTCCTCCAGCCGTCCGAGTGTCTCGTCGTCAACCTCGATTGTCGGCATGGCTACCTGTCAGTACGAACTGTCTCGGATAAAATGAACGGTCGATACAGACTACAGCCACTCGACGATGGCCGCGGTGACCTCCTCGGTCGTCGCGTCGCCGCCGAGGTCGGGGGTCCGCGGGCCCGCCTCCAGCACGGACTCGACCGACTCGCGGACGCGAGCGCCCTCCTCGTCGTAGCCGAGGTGTTCGAGCAGCATCGCCGCCGAGAGCACCGTCGCCGTCGGGTTGGCGACGCCCTCGCCGGCGATGTCCGGGGCGGTGCCGTGGACCGGCTCGAAGAGCGCCCGCTCCGGCCCGATGTTGGCGCTCGGGAGCAGTCCGAGGCCGCCGACGAGGCCGGCCGCGAGGTCCGAGAGCACGTCGCCCGCGAGGTTCGGCGTGACGACGACGCCGAACTGCGTGGGGTCCAGACAGACCCGCGTGGCGAAGGCGTCCATCAGCACCTCCTCGGTGTCGACGCCGCGGTTCTCCGCGACGGCGCTCACCGAGTCGCGGAACAGGCCGTCGGTCTTCCGCATCACGTTCGCCTTGTGGACGAGCGTGAAACCGTCGTCGTCGGCGTCCGCGACGAACTCGCAGGCGAACCGGGCGAGTCGGCGCGATGCCGACTCGGTGACGACGCGGGTGAGCGTCGCCACGTCGCCGGTCAGTCGGTCCTCGTGGCCCGCGTAGACGCCCTCCGTGTTCTCTCTGAGGAACACGAGGTCCGTCTCCGGGCGGAGGGCGTCGACGCCGGGGTAGGCCCGCGCCGGCCTGACGTTCACGAACGACTCCACCGCGGCGCGGAGCGGCAGGATGACGTCCGCCGCCGTCTCGCCGGCCGCGCCGAACAGCGTCGCATCCGCCGACGCCGCGAGGTCGTAGGTCTCCTGCGGGAGCGCCTCGCCGGTCTCGGCCTTCACGGCGTCGCCGGCGTCGGCCTCGACGAACTCGAAGTCGCCGAGGGCGTCGAGCACCTCGACGGCCGCCGGAACGACCTCTCGCCCGATGCCGTCGCCGGGGACGACGACCACCTGGTCAGTCATCGAGGGCGACGTACGGGAGAGTCTCCGCCGTCTCCCCGACGGCTCGTTCGTTCGACTTCATTAGCGCCGTGGTGTCCCAGACGCCCTCGACGAGCGCCTTCCGCTGGGCGTCGTCGACCGACACGTCCACCTCGGTGTCGTCGTAGGCGACCGTCTCGCCCGCGACGTCCACCGCAATCTCCCCGTCCGGGTTCGCCTCCACCCAGTCCTGGAGTTCGGTGACCGTCTCGTGGTCGGCGGTGACAGTCGGAATGCCGAGCGCGAGGCAGTTCCCCGCGAATATCTCGGCGAAGGACTCGCCGACGACCGCGTCGATGCCCCAGCGCATCAGCGCCTGCGGGGCGTGCTCGCGCGAGGAGCCACAGCCGAAGTTGCTGTTGACGACGAGCACCGACGCGTCCCGGTACCGGTCCTCGTTGAACGGGTGGTCCTTCGGGTCGTCGTTCTCGTCGAAGCGCTGGTCGAAGAAGGCGAACTCCCCGAGGCCGTCGAAGGTGACGACCTTCAGGAAGCGCGCCGGGATGATCTGGTCGGTGTCGATGTCGTTGCCCCGGACCGGCACGCCGGTGCCGTCGACGTCTGTGACCGCCGGGATGTCGGCGTCGAACTCGCTCACGCCAGCGCCACCTCCGAGAGCTCGCGGACGTCAGTCACTTCGCCGGTGATGGCGGCCGCGGCGACCATCCGCGGGTTCATCAGGACGGTCCGCCCGTCCTTGCTCCCCTGCCGACCGACGAAGTTCCGGTTCGAGGAGGACGCGGAGGCCTCGTCGCCCTCGAGCTGGTCGTCGTTCATGCCGAGACACATCGAACAGCCGGCGTTTCGCCACTGGAAGCCCGCCTCGCGGAACACGTCCGCGAGGCCCGACTCCTCTGCGGCGGCCTGCACGCGCTGGCTCCCGGGGACGACCATCGCGCGGACGTCCGGGTGAACCTCCCGGCCCTTGACGATGCGCGCCGCGCGCCGGAGGTCCGACAGGCGGGCGTTCGTACACGACCCGAGGAACGCCACGTCGATGTCGTAGCCCTCCATCGTCTCGCCGGGTTCGACGCGCATGTGTTCCTGGGCGCGCCGGGCGGTGTCGCGCTTGTCCTCGGGGAGGTCCTCGGGTGCCGGAATCGGTTCGGTGATTCCCACGCCCTGTCCGGGGGTCGTCCCCCACGTGACGACCGGTTCGAGTTCGGCGCCGTCGATGGTGACGACGTCGTCGTACTCGGCCGTCTCGTCGGACCGTATCGACTCCCAGTAGGCCTGCAGTTCCGCGAAGGCCTCGGGGTCGTCGGGCACCTCCGGGGTCCCCTCCAGCCACTCGTAGGTGGTCTCGTCGGGGTTGACGTAGCCCGCGCGAGCGCCGCC
>JBDGSQ010000020.1:0-10680 GCA_042217455.1 Haloferacaceae archaeon
ACGTCCCGCCAGTCGGTCGCGGTGCGCGCGAACCCGTAGCGGTCTGCCGCCTCCGCCAGCGCCTCCTCGTCGCGGCCGACCAGCACGTCGCGGACGACGTCCGGCGCGTCGGGGAAGAACATCGGCAGGCGAGCGAGGGCGTTTGAGTGAGCCTTCCCCATGAACCGGTAGCCGAGGACGCCGACAGAGAGCGGTTCGGTCATCCTGCCACCCCGCAGACTGGGTCAGCACCGCGAGCGAGGCCGAAGGCCGAGTCTCGCGGCGGTTTTTGGTCCAGATTTTTGCGGTGAGCGGGCCGCGAAGCGGCCCCGAACCGGAAAAAGGTGGGTCCGAACCGGTAGCCGAGGACGCCGACCGAGAGGGGTTCGGTCTCCGTCATGGTCACTCGGCCCAGTAGGCGTCGCCGGGAGTCGTCTCGAAGACGGCGCGCCGGAGGACGTCGACTGCCCGCTCGAGTCCCTCCCGAGAGGAGGTCAGCGAGTCCTCGTGCTCGATGGAGAGCGCGCCCTCGTAGCCCACCATCCGGAGCGTGCTGACCACGTCCTTCCAGTGCTCCTCGCCGTGGCCGTAGCCGATGGTTCGGAACAGCCACGAGCGGTCGGCCTCCTCGGTGTAGGCGGCGGTGTCGAGGACGCCCTTGCGCCGCCGGTTGGCGTCGTACTCGCGGGTGTCCTTGGCGTGGACGTGGTGGATGGCGTCCCGTTCCCCGAGGAACCGGATGGCCTCGGTCACGTCGATGCCCTGCCAGTAGAGGTGCGAGGGGTCGAAGTTCGCGCCGACGCGGTCGTTCGTCGCCTCGCGCAGGCGCACCATGCTCGTGGGTTCGTAGACGAGCATGTTGGGGTGCATCTCGATGGCGACGTCGACGCCGTGAGCCTCGGCGTGGGCGGCGATGTCGGTCCAGTAGTCGGTGGCGACGTCCCACTGGTACTCCAGCGCGTCGGCGTGTTCGGTCGGCCACGGCGCAGTCACCCAGTTGGGCACCGCGTCGTCCGGACCGCCCGCCGGCAGGCCCGAGAAGCAGGTGACGGTGTTCACGTCGAGCTCCGCCGCGAGTTCGACCGCCTCGCGCAGCTCCGCGTCGGCCTCGCTCGCCCGCTCCTCGTCGGGGTGGAGCGGGTTGTTGTGCGTGGCGAGGGCGCTCACGCGCAGGTCGTGGGCCGCCACCGCCTCGCGGAGGTCCTCCTGTGCCGCCTCGTCGCCGAGGAGGCCCCGCCGGTCGACGTGGTCCTCGCCGGGGTAGCCGCCGACGCCCAGTTCCACCGCGTCGACGCCCAGGTCAGACAGATACGCGCACGCCTCCCCGAGCGTCTTGTCGCCGAGTGGTACGGTCAGTACGCCGATGTCCATGCCCGTGGCTATTATTCGACTCTGAATAAATCTTCAGGAGGGTAGAACCGGTGTCCCGTCCGCGCCGCCGGTCACCGTGGCGGGACCTCCGCGCGTTCGATTCTCGCCGAGGAACCTCCGCGCGTTCGATTCTCGCCGAGGAACCTCCGCGCGTTCGATTACCGTCGCAGGAAATCCGAGAGTTTGTCGCGGATGCGACTCCCCTCGCCGAGTTTGAGGTAGTAGGCGTCCCCGTTGTCCTCGTAGTAGTTGTCGATGCGGCGGACGATCTCGAAGCCGATGTGTTCGTAGAAGTCGAGCGCCGGTTCGTTCGTCACTCTGGCGTGACACGAGACGGTGCCGTGTTCGTCGACGACTTCGGCGACGAGGCACTGGCCGTAGCCCTCGCTCCGGTGTTCGGGGGCGACGGCGAGAAAGAGGATGTAGCCGTCCCGACGTGCAGACGCGAACCCGACGAGTTCGTCGTCCTCGAAGAGGAGGTGGGTCGTCGCCCGCCGGTAGGCGTCGACGAAGAACCCCCGTCGCTGTTTGAGCACGCCCTCCTCGCGCTGAATGCGCTCTTTGAGGTCCCAGGCCTGCTCTACGTGGTCGGCGTTCCCGGGGGGGTCGACCCGTTTCTCGACGTTGACGCTCACTACCGGCCCCTAGCGCGGACGAGAATATAATTCCACCGTCGCCGGGGTACTAAAGGTTTTGAGGACGTCGCCGGAACGTCTACGCGATGGCAGTCTCACGTGTGCCGGGGGAGGACGGAGGATGAGCGAGTACCACCTCCGCGAACACACTGCCGACGTCGCCGTCGAGGCCACGAGCGAATCGCTCGGAGGCGTCTTCGCCGCCGTCGCCGACGGCCTCGCGGCAGCCCACTGCGAGGAGATTCCGCCGGACGGCGACCGCTTCGAACTCGCGGTCCGGGCGGAGAACCGCGAGGCCCTCCTCTTTGACTATCTCGACGAACTCATCTACCGGCGCGACGTCGACGGCGTCCTCCCCGTCGACAACGACGCGAGCGTCCGACGCGATGGCGACGAGTGGGTCGTCGAGGCGTCGGCGCGCGGGGTCCCCCTCGACCGCATCGATGCCCGCGAGGTGAAGGCGGTCACCTACTCGCAGATGCGCGTCGGGGAGACCGAGGAGGGCTGGCACGCCTACGTGGTCTTCGACGTCTGAGAACGAGGGGAGACCGACAGACGGCGGGGCCGTCGCCGACCGCTGGCGGAACCCTATTCACGGTGGGCGATGAAGGGTCACACATGACTACGCGGGAATTCGACGGCATCACCCTCGAACGCGTCCGCAGGTACGTGTGGGAGATTCCACGGGAGGGAGAGATGCGCGTGCCGGCGCGCGTCCTCGCGAGCGAGAAACTGCTGGAACAGATCGGCGACGACCTCACGCTCACGCAACTGAAGAACTCGACGCACCTGCCGGGCATCACCAGAAACGCCATCTGCATGCCCGACGGCCACCAGGGCTACGGTTTCCCGGTCGGGGGCGTCGGCGCCACCGACACCGAAGACGGCTGTATATCGCCCGGAGCGGTGGGCTACGACATAAACTGCCTCTCGGGCGAGAGCGAAGTGGAACTCTCGTTCGGGCGACGTCGGCAGATACGCGACCTGTGGCGCGACTTCGAGCGACAGGACGCCGTCGTCACCACCGACGACGGCGAGGTCGACTCCGCGATTCGACTGTTCACCTCGACCGACGACCGGACGGTCTACGAGGTCGAGACGGTGGCCGGCGACACCGTCGAGGCGACCGCCGACCACCCGTTCGCGACGCCGGGGGGTATGGTCGAACTCGGGGACCTCTCGCCCGGTGACGCGGTCGCGTACAGGCCGTTCGTCGGCCTCGAAGACGAGGAACCGCCCGAGTTCGTCGTCCTCGACGAGGACGACTTCGAAGACGAGAATCCCCGGCTGGTCCGAGGACTGAAAGAGCGCGACCTCCTGCCACTGAAATCGACCGACGACGCGTTCCACCGGCTCCTGAAGCTCGTCGGCTTCCACACGGGCGACGGCTCGTTCAGCAGTAACCAGTCGTGGTTCTACGGCGACCCCGAAGATCTCGAATCCATCCGCGAAGACATCGCTGCCGTCGGTTACACGCCGTCTCGCATCTACGAACGCGAGCGGCAACACGAGATAGGGGGTACCGCGTTCGAGCGAACCGAGTACAGCGTCCGCGCGACTGCGAGGGGGTTCCGCCTGTTGCTGACGAAACTCGGTGCGCCCGAGGGGAAGAAAGTCGAATCCGACTTCGGCGTCCCCGACTACCTCGACCGGCTCGCAGACTGGCAGACTGCGCTGTACCTCTCTGCGTTCTTCGGCGCAGAGATGAGTGCACCCGCGGCCATGTCGGGAAAGAACCTGTACTGTCCGTCTGTCTCCCACAACCGCGTGACTGCGAAACGCGACGAGGGTGAAACGTTCATGCGCGAACTCATGGCGAACCTGAACGACCTCGGCGTGAAGACGAACGCCCTGACGGAGGTCGAACGGACGGAGACCGAGAGCGGAGAGACCGTCAGGTTCCGTTTCGGCGTCAAGAACGACTCCGAGAATCTCGTTCGGTTTTTCACCCGAATCGGCTACCGGTACGACAGAGACAAACAGAAGCGGGCCGTGCTCGCAGCGCAGTACCTGAAACGGAAAGAGCGGGTCATCGACGGGCGAGCGCGCATCGCCGAGGAGATTCGAGCGCTCGGTGACGGCGGCGTGGCTCTCTCGGACGTCAAATCGCGGTTTGAGACGGTGAACGATCGGTTCGTCGAACGGAGCCTGTACGGCGGTCGGAAGGGCCGACCGCGGCCACCGGCGGACTTCCCCGACTTCGAGACGTTCTGCGAGGCGAGGTCCGTCGGCGAGGACCTGACGGTCGAAACCGAGATCGAAGCCATCACGGAACGCGGGACGAAGACGGTGTACGACATCGGCGTCACACACGACGCCCACAACTTCGTGGCGAACGGGTACGTCGTCTCGAACTGCGGCGTGCGGATGATGAAGACGAATCTCACCTACGAAGACCTGCAGGGTAACGAGCAGGAACTCGTCGACGCCCTGTTCGCCAACGTCCCGTCGGGGCTGGGGGCCGGCGGCGTCGTCGAGACGGACCGGGGGACGCTGGACGAGATTCTCGAGCGCGGGATGCAGTGGGCGCTCGACGAGGGCTGGGCGGTCGAGGAGGATCTCGAACACTGCGAGGACGAGGGGTTCCGCCCGGAGGCGGACCCCGACGCCGTCTCGAAGAAGGCCAAAGACCGCGGCAGGAAGCAGGTCGGCTCGCTCGGGTCGGGCAACCACTTTCTGGAGGTCCAGCGGGTCACCGACATCTTCCGGCCGGACGTCGCAGCCGAGTTCGGCCTCGAGGAAGAGCAGGTCGTCGTCCTCATCCACTGCGGGAGCCGCGGGCTGGGCCACCAGACCTGCACCGACTACCTGCGGCGAATCGAGAAAGAGCACGCGGACCTGCTCGAGGAGCTTCCGGACAGGGAACTCGCCGCCGCGCCGGCCGGCAGTCCGCTCGCGGACGAGTACTACCGCGCGATGTGCGCCGCCATCAACTACGCGTGGACGAACAGACAGCTCATCATGCACCAGACCCGCCGGGTGTTCGAGAAGGTGTTCGACCGCGACTGGCGGGAGATGGAGATGGACCTCCTCTACGACGTGGCCCACAACATCGCCAAGAAGGAGGTCCACGAGATCGGCGTCGGTCCCGACGGCGACCCGGTGCTCGACGAGGAGCCAGTCGAGACCGAAGAGCGCGAGCTCTACGTCCACCGGAAGGGCGCGACGCGGGCGTTCCCGGCCGGCAGACCGGAACTGCCCGACGCCTACGCAGACGTCGGCCAGCCCATCATCATCCCAGGAAGCATGGGGTCGGGGAGCTACGTCCTCCGGGGCGGCGAGGAGTCGCTGAACCTCACGTTCGGCTCGACGGCCCACGGCGCGGGCCGGGTGATGAGCCGGACGCAGGCGAAAAAGGAGTACTGGGGCGAGACGGTGCAGGACGAACTGCGCGACCAGCAGCACATCTACGTGAAGGCCCAGAGCGGCGCGACCGTCGCCGAGGAGGCGCCCGGCGTCTACAAGGACGTCGACGAGGTGGTGCGCGTCTCCGACGAACTCGGCATCGGCGACAAGGTGGCCCGGACCTACCCCGTCTGCAACATCAAGGGGTGAGCGCACCCGCCGGTTCACCGACCGATGGTGACGTACTCGCTCTCGGGACGAGCCTCGACTTCGGTCCCGTCCTCGTAGCGGACGAACGAGAGGTAGACGGTTTCGCCGCAGCCGAGATTCGCGTCCGCAGACCGGGTCGCTTCCTCGTCGCCGGCGGCGTCGCTGAAGTCGTCGACGCCCGCGGCGTCGTTGCCGGCGGCGTCGCTGAAGCCGTCGGCGATGCTCGCGGCGTCGGCTGCGTCGTCACCGATGCCCGAAACGTCGCCGACAGCGTCGGGGTCGTGCGGCGCTCGCCGGAGCGTCGTCGCCGCACCGACGTCCTCGCCGCAGACGAACCTGACGCCGTCCGCGCGCTCGAAATCCTCGTCGGGCGCGGCGTACTCCCAGCCCGCGAGCGGGTAGGGCGTGACCGACCTGTCCGCGAGGTAGCCCTCCCGTTCGAGTTCGACGTACGCCCCGCAGTGGGGACAGTAGTAGGTGACCGGGTAGCTCATGGGGCGCCCGTACGGGCTGGGCGGGCTTACCCCCTCGACTCGCGTCGGTGTCGGTCGGGGGAGCGCCGGTTCGGAGACGCGTTCGGTCAGTGTCCCGAGGGGCCGTCGCCGACGTACCGGAAGGCGACGCCCGCCCGCGCTGCCGTCTCGGCGTCCCGTTCGGAGTCGCCGACGAACAGCGCCCGGTCCGGGTCGACGCCGAGGGCGCGGAGCGTCGCGAGCAGCGGTTCGGGGTCCGGCTTGCGCGTCGACACCGAGTCGCGGCCGACGACGACGTCGACGTACTCGGCGAGGCCGTGTCTCGAGAGCGCCTCCCGGACCGCGCACTCCGCGTTGAGCGAACAGACGCCGACCGGCACGTCGTGGGTCGAGACGCGGTCCGCGAGCGGCAACCGGGCCGAGTCGGCCGCCCCCTCGCACTCGTGAGCGGAGAGAACGTCCTCTAGCTCCTCTCTGTGGCCCGTCTCGTCCGCGAGGTCGAGCATCGCCCAGAGGTCCATCCCGCCGGCGTCGACGCCCGCCTCCGACAACCGCGCCGCCGCCTCCCGGGCGGCGGCTTCCCAGTCGACGGCGAGACGGACGAGCGTCCCGTCGCAGTCGTAGACGATGGCGTCGAAGTCGTCGAAGTCCGCTGTCACGCGGTCGGGTACGGAGACCGGGGAGAAGGGCGCTTCGGTACAGAACCCGGTGGGCGTCGGTCGTCGTCGAACCCAGGTGGGCGTCGGTCGTCGCCGGACTGGCCGTGGCGGGCTCAGTCCAGTTCGATCTGTCGCATGAGGTGGACGAGTTCCTCGAGGTTGGGGAACATGTAGACGCTCAGGTCGACGTCGGCCGCGGGCGCGTGAATCTGCGAGTCAAAGAGGAGGGCCATGTCGTACTGCGAGTGGACGAGATTCGAGACCAGACTGCTCCCGGGACCGTAGGTGATAGACGGCGTGGAGATGTCGATGGTCGTGTCGAGGACGTTCGCCCAGCCGTCGATGAACGCGCTCGTCATGATGTTGCCGATCTCCTGTATCGCGCTCTGTTCCAGTTCGGAGAACCCCGAGTCCGGGACCTCGCCCATGCCGCCGATCATGTGGCCCGCGATCCGCTTGGCGCTCTGGCCGTCGAAGAGAAAGAGGATGTGGCCGTGGGGCGGTTCGAGCAGTTCGATGCTGATGCCTATCTGCTTCGAGTCGCCGACGTGCGTCCGGATGTCGGCCCGGTCGAGGAAGTTGAGCTTCGTGACGTAGAGTTCGGTCTCCAGCCCGGTCATCTGCTGGAGGTGGTCCGCGACGGTCCCCCCTCCCTCCTTGGCCATCTGATTGAACAACCTGAGTTTCCGAACGTCGATTTCCAGACTCATCCTTCCTGCGTGTCCTGCGCTACGGAGATGGGTGTTATAAAACGCCTGTTTGGGACGTCCACACGGCGCGGGGTTCGAGGGAACGAGAGCGAGAGCGCGAGGGCGTCCGCGGCGTCGGTCCTACTCGTGGAGGACGCCGCGGGCGATTATCTCCTTCTGTATCTCGGAGGTCCCCTCGTAGATGGTCGTTATCTTCGAGTCGCGGTAGAGGCGCTCTACCTCGCCCTCGGTCACGTAGCCGTAGCCGCCGTGAATCTGGACCGCCTCGTTGGCGACGTCGACCGCCGTCTCGCTGGCGCGGTACTTCGCCATCGCGGCGGCGACGCGGGGGTCCTCGCCGGCGTCGTCCTGCCGGGCGGCCTCGCGGACGAGCGTGCGGGCGGCGCTCACGTCGGTCGCCATGTCCGCGAGCTTGTGCCGGATGGTCTGGAACTCCGAGATGGGCTGGTCGAACTGCTCGCGCTCCTGTGCGTACTCGCGGGCCTCGTCGAGCGCCGACCGGGCGAGACCGACCGCCTGCGAGGCGATGCCGATGCGCCCGCCGGTGAGAATCGAGAAGGCCGCAGAGAGGCCGCGTCCCTCGCGCGTGAGTCGGTTCTCGACGGGGACGCGCACGTCGTCCAGGAGGAGCCCGGTCGTGTCGCTCGCCCGGAGGCCGAGCTTGTCCTCTTTCTTGCCGACTTCGAGGCCGGTCGCGTCCTTTGGGACGAGAAACTGCGTCACCGAGTCCGGGTCGTCCGGGTCGGTCTTGGCGAACAGGATGCAGACGCCGCCGCGCTCGCCGTTGGTTATCCACTGCTTCTCGCCGCGTATCACGTACTCGTCGCCCTCGCGTCTGGCGACCGTCTCCATCTGCGCCGGGTTCGACCCGGCGTTCGGTTCCGAGAGGGCGAACATCCCGACCGGACGGCCCTCGGCCATGTCGGGGAGCCACCGCTCCCGTTGCTCCTCGGTGGCGAACTCGGCGATACAGGAGGTGGCGAGCGAGTGGACCGACAGCGCCGTCGCCACCGCGAGCTGGCCGTAGGCGACCTCCTCGTTGACGACGGCGTAGGTGGTCCGGTCGGCGTCGAAGCCGCCGTACTCCTCGGGCACCGTGAGGCCGGTGAGGTCGAGGTCGGCGAGCCCGTCCCAGACGTCCTCGGGGAACGACTGGGTCTCGTCTGCCTCCCGGGCGGTGGGGCGTATCTCCTCGACGCCGAACTCGTGGACCACGTCCCGGATGGCCCGCTGTTCGTCCGTGAGCGACGAGTCCGAGGGCGCGAGTGTCATGGGCGGCCCTTCGCGGGCCGGGAGAAAAAGCCCGCCGACTCACTCCCGCAGGAACGCGACGACGTCGTCTGCGCCGGTCTGGATGCCGCCGCCCTGCGCGAAGGTTGGGCCGCCGCCGCCTCCGCCGCCGAACTCGCCGGTCACCTCGTCGACGACGTCGCCGGCGTCGACGTCGCCGGTGCTGGCGACGACGACGAAGGTGTTGCCGCTCTCGCCGGCGACGGCGACCACGTCCGCGCCGTCGCCGACCGCCGCCTTCGCCTCCTCGCCCACCTCGTTCGGGCCGAACCCGGACACCGACCCGACCTTCCACGTCGCACCGTCCCTCTCGACGCCGTCGAGACCGGCGATGCGCCCGCCGAGGACCTCCGCTGTGAGGTCGTCGACCTCGTCTGCGAGTCGGTCGCGCTCCTCCCGGAGCGACGCCACCGCCCCCGCAACGTCGTCGACGCCGGTGCCGAGTTCCCGCGCGGCCGTGAGGGCCACCCCGTGAATCTCGCTGGCGCGGTCGATGCCGACCGGACCGACCGCGAACTCCACGCGGGTGAGCCCCTCGCCGGGGTTCGACCGGTCGAGGACCGTCACCGGCCCGATCTCGCCGGTGTTCGAGACGTGGGTGCCGCCGCAGGCGGCGACGTCCCAGTCCTCGATGGTGACGACGCGGACGGTGTCTGCGTCCGCCATGACGCCCTCCTCGGTCTTGGTGTTGAACGCCACCTCCTCGCGGGCGGTCGCCTCCCCGACGGGCACCTGCTCCCACGAGACGGGAAGCGAGTCCCAGACCGCGCGGTTGGTCAGGCGCTCGAGTTCCAGCAGCACCTCGTCGTCGATGTCGGTCGAGGTGGTGAAGTCGACCCGGACCTTCTCCTCGTCGATGTTGAACCCGCCGTACCCGAGGTCGTCGAGGAGTCGCCGTCCCGCCCCATAGAGGACGTGGCTGGCCGTGTGCGCCCGCATGCAGTAGGTCCGGAAGTCGTCGTCGACGACGCCGGTGACGACGTCGCCGGCCGCGACCGTCGGAGGTTCGGCGAGGACGTGGACCACCTCGCCGTCTCGCTTCTGAACGTCGGCGACGTCGTGGCCGCCGACCGTGCCGCGGTCTGCGGGCTGCCCGCCCCCTTCCGCGTAGAAGTACGTCTCCGCGAGGACGACCTCCCGGCCGTCGACGCGCGTCACTTCGCTCTCGAACTCACGGACCTCCGGCGATGCCGGCGCGAGCGTCTCCATGGAGACTCACTGACGGCCGGCGCTCAAAAAACTGTCACTCCTCGGCAAGCCTGACGCCGAGGCGGTCTTCGAGCGTTCGGACGACGGAACCGCCGACGCCGGCCCGCGTCGCCCGGCCCTGTTCGACGGCGAGGAGGTCGTCCTCGTCGACGTCGAGTTCCGCCGCCAGTTCCGCGAGGGTCAGCCCCGCGTCCTGACGGGCGCGCGCGACCACGTCGCCGTAGTCCGCAACGAGGTAGGGGAGTCGGTCCTCCTCGTAGTCGGTCCCCTCCCGCTCCCACCGCCTGGCGTCTGCCTTGCTCGCGTCGTACATCCGCGCCGCGTTCTGTGCTGCCCGCTTCTTCCGGCTCGGCGCGTCGTCGCTTCGCCCCTCACGGGTGTCGCGGTCGCCGCGGCGCGGCGTGTCGCCGTGGGAGGCGCAGTCCTCGCACACGAGCAGCGTCGCGCCGGCGACGCTCTCCTCGCGGAGGTCGGAGGTCTCCTTGCCGCAGAGTTCGCAGTTCTCGCCGGAACCGCCCCCGCGACCGGAGCCCGTGGAGTATTTCGCCATGCTCCCGCGTATCGTGTCCACGCTTTTAAAGGTCGCGCCTGGCCGCACGGCTCGTCGGTCGACGTTGCCCCGGTAGGAATTGTGCGTGGGTGATGTCCGTGTAGGGCGAGGTCGGAACGGCGACCCGTCCCGACCGTCGACCGGACCCCGAAGGGACCGGCGACATCACCGCATCGTGTGTGGCGGTTGCACCGCCGTGCGATGCGTGGGACCGGATTTGAACCGGCGGACCCCTACGGGACAGCGCCC
>JBDGSQ010000038.1:0-10677 GCA_042217455.1 Haloferacaceae archaeon
GACGTTCATACCCGAGGAAGGGAGCGTCCAGACTTAAAAATGCGGTTACTCGCCGCCAGCGTCTTCGGTGGCGTCGCCCTCCCCCGAACGGTCGCCTCCGGACGTCTCCGCGGCGTCTTCGACCGTGATGCGGACCGGTCCCGACTCGTCTCGCTGGTCTGCGTCCCCGAGTCGGCTGTCGAGGTTGAACACGGTGTTCAGCTGGTCCTGAACCTCGCGGACGACGCCGTGGACGAGTTCGCTCGGAGCGATGGCCTCGTACTCGTAGGGGTTGTTGCCCGCGCCCTCGTTCTGTCGCTTGTGCCGGGAGACGGTCCCCTCCTCGTGTAACTCCGCCAGCGCCTCCCGCACCGTACTCGGGTAGAGGCCGGTCCCGTCTGCGACTTCCTCGGACGTCGCGTTCGGGTGCTGGCGCAGGTAGACGTAGATTCGAGCCCGCGTCTCCGTGTCCAGCAGCCACGCCAGCAGGTCGACGATGCCCTCGTCGAACTCGGTGACCGCTCGGTCGGCCTCCGCCTCGAGTCGCTCTCGGGGAGAGCGCGTCTCTCCGGTCGCCTCCGGCGGCGCGTCGTCGGGTCCGTCCCCTTCTGTGGGCTCGTCTGAAGACATGTGTTTCCTACAGAAGGTCAAAACCACCCGGGCAAAAATGTTTTCCTCGGAGCGCCACCGAGCGAGTCGCCTCCGCCGCGACGACCGCTCAGGAGAGAAGCAACAGGTCACACAGCGCGTCCAGCCCCGACTCGTCGCGCACGCGACGCTGGCGGACCGCGCCGCTCTCGCTCTCGTAGAGTCGCCTGAGGCCGGTGACGCCGAGCCGACTCACCTCCTGTTCGACCACCTCGCCCAGTTCGATGGTGGACTCGCAGTCCGGGGTGATGAAACTCGCGTCGCGGCCGTAGCGCATGGCGCGCCACTTGTTCTCGTCGAGGAGTTCCCGGCGAATCTCGGTTCCGGGTTCGCCGTCCTCGTATCGCTCCGCGAGGTCGATGACCAGTTCGTAGACGTACTCCACGAACGTCAGCGTCCGGGCGGGGTCGGTCTGGGCGTCCGGGGTTCGCACCTCGACGCTCCCATGACCGGTGTGGGGCCGGACGTCGTACCAGAGTTCGCCCCGGTCGTTTATCGACCCGGATTCGGCCATCCGGCGCTCGAAGGTGAGGTAGTTCGAGAGGTCGTCGAACCGGGTCGGCATCCCGGTGTTCGGGAGCCCCTCGAATATCTTCGCCCGGGCGGACTGCAGGCCGGTGTCGAAGCCGTTCCAGTACGGGGAGTTCGCAGAGAGCGCGAGGATGACCGGCAGATACCACCTGAGTTCGTTGGCGACCCAGACGGCCTTGTCGCCGTCGTCGACGCCGACGTGGACGTGGAGCCCGGCGGTCGTGTTCCGGTGTTGCGGGTACTGGATGCGGTCGAGTTGCGCCCGGTACCGCTCTTTCTCTGCGTGTTCGAGTTCGCGCCACTTCGCCGCGGGGTGCAGGCCGGCGGCGGCGACGCCGAACCCGTGGTCGCTCGCGTGGTCGACGAGCGCGTCGCGGACGCGGTGTATCGTCGCTTCGACCTCGCCGAGACCGGACATGAGCGGCGTCTGGGTCTCGACGGTGAACTTGAACAGTTCGTGGTCGAGCCGTCCGTCGAGCACCTCCGGCGGCTCGCTTCCGTACACGAGTTCGTCCGTTCCCGAGGTCGGACGCCCGTCCTCGTCGACGATGAAGAACTCCTCTTCGACACCCAGCGTTCCCATCCGAGCGAACGAGTCCGGCGAGCCTAGGTCCATCGGGGATGGGTATGGCAGGGGTTAGTAAATAGTTCCTCCCTTCGGAGGAAGGTTCCGGGTCGGCGCCGTCGGCGCACGACAGATGTGGCCGCCCGCCGTTACTGCGGCCGCGAACTATTCGCCGCTACTGCGGCCGCGAACTACACGCCGCTACCGCGGCCACGAATTAATTGTCGCTACTGCGGCCGCGAACTACACGCCGCTACCGCGGCCGCGCGACGACGCCGAGGTGGTCCGAGTGGTGCGGTTCGAGCGACGCCGTCTCCAGAATCTCGTAGGAGTCCCGCAGCTGCTCCAGTACCCGGTCGAACACGTCGGAGGGGTCGGCTGTCACGTCCTCGCTCCGGGCCTTGATGGCCACGAGGAGCCGCCCGTCGTCGCGGAGGAACCGGCGGTTCCGGGCGGCGACGGTCGCCTGCCCGCGCGTCGCCACGTCCTGTACGACTACGTCCAGGTCGCGCTCGACGACGTGGGCGTACGTCTCTGGTTTGCGGGCGTCTTTCAGGAGCGGAAAGAGGTTCTCGCGGGACTCGGCCACCGAGAGCAGGTCCCGGCAGGGGCGGGGGGCGAACTCGACGGCGTAGGTCGGTCCGCAGAAGTCGGCGACGTGGCTCGCGGTGGTCCCGCTCGCGGCCCCGAGATAGAGGACCGACCCGCCGCCGTCGAGCCCGGTGTCGACCCCGCGTTCGAGCATCGCGCCCAGTTTCGACCGGTTCGCGTCCCACACTCGCCAGTCGCCGTCGGTCGGTTCGCCGTAGACCGTGTCGCCGCGGGTGGCGAGGCGCTCCCGGCCGTCGACGGTCCGCCGGGTCACGCCGTCTGGCAGGTCGCTCACGCGTCCGCACCCCGCGCTCGAATCGTCGCGATGCGCTCGTCGAGTTCCTCGTGGACCGCGGGGCGCAGTTCGCCGCTGTAGTGGTCGATGCGGGCGGCGATTGCGAGTTTGCCGGCGAGGGCGCGGGCGGCAGAGCCGCGGTCCTCCGCTCGGATCCCGCGGACGTACTCGTGGGTGAAGATGACGCCGTGTTTCGGCGAGGGGGCGTGCCCGCGGAGGTGCGCGAACAGGGCGTCCTCCGCGCCGAGGACCTGTACGGTCCCGCTCGGCATCTTCGCCAGCGGTTCGAGGCCGCCGGCGAGCGAGACGAGTCGCGCCGCGAGGACCGGTCCGGCCATCTCGGCGAGGTTCGGCGCGACGGAGGGCGCGCGTCGCTCGATGAACGTCCGGAGGTCGTCGCGCTCTGCCGCGAGGTCGGCCACGCGCTCCGCCAGCGAGACGACCCGGACCTCCGCCCGGGTACTCGGCTCTCTGTCGGCGACGACGCGGGCTCCCTCGACGCCCGCGGGCGCGTCTTCGAAGAGCGTGCCGGCCCACTCCGTGACCCGCTCTGCGAGTTCGTTCGCCGTCCGCTCCGCGTCGTCCATGGCTCTCACGGCGTGAATCAGCTGCCGGTCGTCTGCCCGCTCCGCCTCGGTCACCGCCGACCGCGCGGCGGCGAGACTCGCGTCGTGGAGCGTCTCGTAGTACGCCTGTTCGTCCTCGGCGAATCCGGTCTCGACGGCGCGGGCCGGCCAGTCCGCCGGCGCGTCGGCCCCGCCCTCACGAATTCGTGACGCGCCCGCGGTGTCGGCCTCGCTCGGCGCGACGCCCGCGAACCACGCCTCCCCGGTGTCGGTCATGTCTCCGGGTTCGCGCGCCGACGGATTAAACGCCTCCCGTTCTGTCGCGGCGGCGGCGCCGACGCCGGTGCGGACAGACCGACCGCCCGTTGGGACCCCCGGTCGGAGAGCGGCCGTCTCGGGGGTGCGAACGGGCCGCGACCGACCGAATCGCCGAGGGCAACACATACTTGTACACGAGTGACGGTTACTGTGCTATGAGTGAGGAAGACGAACCCGGCGCGTTCGGGGAGTTCGGCGGCCGACACGTCCCCGAACCGCTGGAAGAGCCGCTCGACCAGCTCACCGACGCGTTCGAGAACATCGCACAGACCCCGGAGTTCAGAGCCGAGTTCCTCGACATCATGGAGGACTACGCCGGGAGACCGACGCCGGTGTACCACGCAGCGCGCCTCTCAGAGGCGTACGGCGCGGACATCTACCTCAAGCGCGAGGACCTGCTCCACGGCGGCGCACACAAGATAAACAACGCCGTCGGGCAGGCGCTCCTCGCCTCGAAGGCGGGCAAGGAGCGACTCATCGCCGAGACCGGCGCCGGCCAGCACGGCGTGGCGACGGCGATGGTCGGGGCGCTGTTCGACCTCGACACGGAGATCTACATGGGGAAGAAGGACGTCGAGCGCCAGATGATGAACGTCTTCCGCATGCGTCTGATGGGGGCGACGGTCAACGAGGTGACCCGCGGCGGGTCGGGCCTCGCCGACGCCGTCGACGCCGCGCTGGAGGACTTCGCCCACAACGTCGAGGACACCCACTACCTCGTCGGCTCGGCGGTCGGGCCGGACCCGTTCCCGCGGATGGTGCGGGAGTTCCAGTCGGTCATCGGCGAGGAGGCCCGCGAACAGATACGGGAGCAGACGGGCGACCTGCCCGACGCCGCGGTGGCCTGCGTCGGCGGCGGCTCGAACGCCATCGGTCTGTTCCACGCCTTCCGCGACGACGACGTCGCCTTCTACGGTGCCGAGGGCGGCGGCGAGGGCGTCGACTCCAAGCGCCACGCCGCGCCGCTCTCGAAGGGCACCGAGGACGTCCTCCACGGGATGCGGACCCGCGTCCTCGACGAGGGCGTCGAGGTCCACTCCGTCTCTGCCGGCCTCGACTACCCCGGCGTCGGTCCCGAGCACGCGCTCTTCCGCGCGGTCGGCCGCTGCGAGTACCGCGGCGTCACGGACGACGAGGCCCTCGAGGCCTTCCGGACGCTGAGCGAGATGGAGGGCATCATCCCGGCGCTCGAATCCGCACACGCCGTCGCGCTCGCGGGCCAGATCGCCGACGACCACGACACGATTCTGGTCAACCTCAGCGGGCGCGGCGACAAGGACATGGACCAGGCCGCGGAGCTGTTCGACCTCGGTCCGTAGTCCGCCGGAACCCGGTCGTGGGCCACCGGCTGTCCCTCCTCGACCGCCGGAACCCGGTCGTGGGCCACCGGCTGTCCCTCCTCGACCGCCGGAACCCGGTCGTGGGTCGCGGAGAACGGTCGACGGTTGCCGGTCAGCCGCCTCGGACCGTCGGGGTTCCGTGGTAACACTTAACACGACACGCCGGCTACGTCCGGTCGATGAGCGAGCGAACACCCTTCGTCTGTCGAGACTGCGGTCGGCGCGTGAGTTCGACGTCGTATCGGGCGACCTGTCCCGAGTGCAACGGCACGCTCGGTCCGACGACGGTATCGGCGGGGGGACGGCGCTCCGCGGACGCCTCGGGCGACTGACCCCCGGATGGCGGGACGCTCAGACAGGCCCCCCGGTGACCCCGCCGAGGTTCGCTCTATCGCCGTGCGGACAGCGGACGTCGTGACGGCGCTCGAACTCTGTCTCCGGAGCCCGGACCGCACGGTACTGCGGCTGACGCCGCCGTACGCCCCGCGGATGCGGGCACGTCTCCACAGACCGGAGGCGGGCGAGTACGACGAGCGCCCGGACGGCCCCCGACCGACCCACGTCGACCCGGAGTCGCTGGTCGCCGCGGTGCCGCCGTACCCGGAACCCGACGAGACCGCGAGAGACCTCAGAGAGCGCGGCGAGTACTCCACCGAGGCCCACCACGAACGCCACCGCGCCGCCGTGGCGACGTGGCGCGACGAGGTCGCCTGTCGTCTCGTCGACGACGTCGTCCTCGAGACGCCCGACGGCCCCCACCGCGTGAGCGTCACGCGTCTCGGCTGAGGACGACCGAACGGCGGGTGGCGCCCGGTCGACATCCGAGCGAGTACCACCGGTCTATTTGTCGGTGCCTCAGAAAGCAGCGCGCATGCCGAGGCAAACGACGACTGTGGCGGCGGTCCTCGCGGTACTCGTCCTGACCAGCGGGTGCATCGGTTTCATCACGGGCAACGAGGCCCTCGAACTCGAGGCGAAGAAGGCCGTGACCGACCAGTCGGTGGCGAACGACGCCGGCTACGAACTGAACGGGTCGCAGGCGGACTCCCTCGAGCGGAACCTCTCGTTCGCCGGCGTGACCCGCAAGGTCCGCGTGACGAACTGGGTGACCACCTACGACAAGAGCGTCGACGTACCCGTCGTCGGAAGCATGCGCCTCGCCATGTTCGGCATCGTCACGACGCCGGCCGTCGACGTCGCCGGGAAGGCGCGCAACCCCATCGGCGACTACAGCAACGACCGGATAATCCGCCTCTTCGCGAGCAAGTACGACGGTCTCTCGAACGCCCACCGCGTCGGCAGCCAGAACCTCACCGTCCTCGGCACCGACACCGAAGTGACGAAGTACGAGGCCACGACGACGGTGCAGGGCCGTGACGTCGAGGTGTACGCGCACGTGACGAAACTCCGCCACGATTCGGACTTCGTCATCGCGGTCGGCGTCTACCCGAAGATGCTCGACGGCGAACAGCAGAACGTCTTCGAACTGCTCCGGGCCATCGAGCACCCCGCCTGAGACGGCGAGACGCGCTCCGGCGTCACCGAAGACGTTATCTCGGCTCCGCCTCCGCCACACCCGCGACAGGGCACCCGAGTCGACCGTTTCCGGCCCCGTCACCCCGGAGGACGTAACCCTTCCGCCTGCGATATGCTTATATAGTTACGGTGCTTACTTACAGTAAGCCTCGCCCCCCGGGTGTTTCTCACTGTCTGCATCTCACCACTGACGGGCGGGTCCGGGTCACCACCATGAGCGATACGACTGTCAAATCACGAGACGGTACTGACGAGCGAACAGAACACGACCGAGAGACCGAAGCGGAGCGCGAATCGACCACGGAGTCCGAGCGGCAGGTCTGCCCCGAGTGCGGGGGAGCGCTCGTCGCGGACGAGGAACACGGTGAAGTCGTCTGCAGCGACTGCGGACTCGTCGTCGAGACGGCCGAGATAGACCGCGGTCCGGAGTGGCGGGCGTTCGACGCCGCGGACCGCGACTCGAAGTCCCGGGTCGGCGCGCCGACGACGAAGATGATGCACGACAAGGGGCTCTCGACCAACATCGGCTGGCAGGACAAGGACGCCTACGGGAAGGCGCTCTCCTCGCGCCAGCGCGAGAAGATGCAGCGCCTCCGCACGTGGAACGAGCGGTTCCGCACCCGCGACTCCAAAGAGCGCAATCTCAAGCAGGCGCTCGGCGAGATAGACCGGATGGCCTCGGCGCTCGGCCTCCCCGAGAACGTCCGCGAGACCGCCTCGGTCATCTACCGCCGCGCGCTCGACGAGGACCTCCTCCCCGGGCGCTCCATCGAGGGCGTCGCCACCGCGGCGCTGTACGCCTCCGCCCGGCAGGCCGGCACCCCCCGCTCGCTCGACGAGATCGCCCTCGTCTCGCGCGTGGACAAGATAGAGCTGACGCGGACGTACCGCTACGTGGTCCGGGAGCTGAAACTCGAGATCCAGCCCGCCGACCCCGAGCAGTACGTCCCCCGGTTCGTCTCGGAACTCGGCCTCTCCGACGAGACGGAGCGCAACGCCCGTCAGCTACTGACGAGCGCGAAGCGGCGCGGCATCCACAGCGGCAAGAGTCCGGTCGGTCTCGCGGCCGCCGCCGTCTACGCCGGTGCCCTCCTGAGCAACGAGAAGGTCACCCAGAGCGAAGTGAGCGACGTCGCCAACATCAGCGAGGTCACCATCCGCAACCGCTACAAGGAGCTGCTGGAGTCCGAAGACCTCGGCCTCTTCGCCTGAGCGGACGTCGCCCGCGCGGAACGACGTCGGTCACCCGAGCGGAACGCCGTCGAACACGTCGCCCGCGCGGAACGGTGACGAACGCGAACCGCGCCCGGGACCGGAGGAGACGCCTCGATTCAGATGTCCGGAACCGACGAGATAGCCCCGCAGGCGTCGCACTTGAGGACCCGGGTTCCCTTCTCTTTGACCAGCCGCGTGTCGGGGAGTCCGCACTCCGAACACCGCACGAAGTCGTCGACGTACTCCCCCAGCGCGTCGGCGATGCGGACCTGGCGGAAGTCGCCAGTCAGCCGCGCGCGTCCGCGCTCGTCGATCTGCGCGCTGGTGCCGAGTTCGGTCTGGAGGAACTTCAGGACGTGGGCCGCGTCGCGGTCGAGTCTGTCGAGCGTCTCCTGGAAGTTCTCGTAGACCGTCGCGTTGCCCTCGGTTCTGACCTCCGGTTCGGGGACCTCGAAGCGCTCACCGCTGTCCTCGATGTCCGGGGTGTCGTCGAGCGCCCGGTCGAGCTGGTCTTCGTAGTCCATGTCGAATCGTCCGGCTCCGCGACCCTAAAACGTTCACGGAGCGAGCACTTCGACGACCCGCGCGGTCGGAGCGGGCCGTCTCTCGGTTGGGGAACGGACGGTCTCGGAGCCGGTGAATTCGGGTATCGAACCGGCGGGCCGTCTGAGTTTGAGAACCGAAAGGGAGGGTCGCGATTCGAGCGTGTGACTGGCGCGAGTGCGTTCACTCGGTTGTGGATTAGTCATTGTAAATGTATACGAACACCCGGGAAACGGCCGTCTGAGCCCCGATATACCCCGGCCCGTGTTAACGGGACTCAAGATAATAATATAACCCTCCGGTTGTTACGCTGGATTGCTTATGAAGAAGCAGGAACTCATTCACCTGCACGGCCTGCTCTCAGAAGTACGAGCACAGTGTGAAGAGTGGCAGAACGACGAACTCGATCTCGAAGCGTACAACACACTCGGCGTCCGTCCGACATCTATCCACAAATCGAAGACGGACCACAAAGCGGCCGTGTTTAAACTGGCGAAAGGAATCACCGGGTCGATGGACGACGTGGAACAGGAACGCGTCGCCCCCCGGGCCGACTGAACGACGACGGTACGACGACTCCTCGCGAACCACCTGCACTCCGAGCGACTGCGCTGTCGTTCGTCCGGTCACCGACCGGTCGGCGTCTCCGCTCTCCGGGCAGCGACGTGGAAAGAGAGTCTGCGAGGCGCGGGTGTACCGGGCAGGTGAATCTACCGACGTCGAGCGCCGGCGATGCGGTCCGGCGCCCGGGCCGGGCGTCAGGACCGGGAGTCTTCGACCAGGTCGTCGAACTCGGGGAGGAGGTCGTCGTCGTCGTCGCCGTCGTCTGTGTCGGACTCGGATTCGTCTGCGTCGGTCGTCTCCTCGCTCTCGTCTTCCTCCTCGTCGTCGGACGGAATCACCTCGACTTCGAGCACCTTCAGCGGGACGTTCTCGAGTCGCTGCCCGATTTCCTTGCGCGCGATTCGAGACGCGTGCTCTTCCTGCTCGACGTTGAACACCTTCATCTCGAGTTCGAGCGCGACAAGCGCCTCGTCGGCGGCGAGGAACGCCGGCTGGAGCTCTTCGCCCGACGGCGAGGTGCGAGACCCCATGTTGATCTCGACGTAGTTGAGGTCGGGGTTCAGCATCTCACCCGTCTTCGCGATGGCGATGCGAATCGCCTCGTCCTCCGTCTCTACGTCGTACACCGGAACCGCGGCCTCTACGACGACTCTGCAGTCCATGACGCCAACAAGTTGTGAATCCACAATCATGAAGCTTCGCCCGCCCCCCTGCGGCGGCGCACTGACGACCGCTCGCGCTCCCCGCTGGCGGCCGCTCGTTCGCCCCTGCGCCCGCCGCTCACTCCCCGCCGGGGGGCGCTTCGCCGCCGGACCGGAGGTAGTGGAAGACGTAGGTCTGGACGTAGCCCGCGTACTCGCCGCCGAACTGGGCACGGACGGCCCGGGAGGTCTCCGCGTAGTTCCCGCGGTCACAGGAGGGGTAGCGCTCCGCGATGGTCCGGCGAATCCACGTGTCCAGCGGGACGGCCTCGAGGTAGCCGAGCGAGAACAGCAGGACGCAGTCGGCGACTTTCTCCCCGACGCCGACGAACCGGGTGAGGGACTCGCGAGCGCGTTCGTAGGGGAGGCCGGCCGCCTCCTCGGGATGGGCCTCGCCGTCTGCGACCATCTCGGCCGTCCGCCTCACGTAGGGCGCCCGGTAGCCGAGATTCAGCTCCCGCAGGTCGCGCTCTGTCGCCGCCGCGAGCTGTTCCGGGCGCGGGAAGGCGTGGTAGGTCTCCCCGTCGAACGCGACGTCGTCACCGAACTCGCGGGCCAGCGAGACCTGCATCTCGTAGATTCGCTCGACGCGCATCTGCGCAGAGCAGATGAACGAGACGAGACAGGGAAACGTCGGGTCTCGAACCAGTCGCATGCCGGGGTAGGCATCGTAGGCCCGCCGGACGAGCGGGTCGTCGGGCGCCTCGGCGAAAATCGCGTCGAGGTCGTCGTCGAGTCGGAGCAGACGGGTGAGAATCGGGACGGCGTCGGTCGACGACTCCCACTCGATGCCGCCGTCGGTCTGCCGGACGCGAACGACCGCGCGCTCCCCGGAGACCCCGTCGAGCGGCGGGACGACCGTCTCGTACCAGTGCTCGCCGCCGTGGGCGTCGGTCCGGTCGTAGGTCCGACCGTCGGCGCGGTTCCACAGGTAGGTCTGCCCGCTCTCGAGCGTCGACTGGAGGTCGAAGTCGCCGTCGAGCGACGACAGCGGGATGCGGCCGGTCTCCATCGGTGGGGCGGACGGACGGCGCGGGTTTCCCGGTTTCGATGTGCCCGCGGTGGGTGTCGGCGCGTCCGCTCACTCGTCGGTTACGAACCCGCGGCTCAGCCGGCGGCGATACCGCCGGCCGGGTCGCTCACTCGATGGCGGTGCCCCCGGCCGCGACGGTCAGTCGGCGGCGATACCGGCAGCTGGGTCGCTCACTCGGTGGCGATGCCGGCGGCCGGGTCGCTCACTCGGTGGCGATGCCGCCGGTTGCGTCGCTCACTCGGTGGCGATGCC